>CAYURW010000034.1:5243-24343 GCA_964447145.1 uncultured Clostridiaceae bacterium | reverse complement strand
AAAGTTGGATTTGAAGCAGATAGTAAAATGCGTGGATTAATGCAAAGCAAACGGTATTGTGCAGTTTTGAAGGTGTAAAGAAGCATTTAACGGTTAGAAGTTCCCCTTTGCGGGTTGCTGCGCGGAGCGCTGCAATAGAGCAAAGGTTCATGGAACTTCTTGACGGGAAATGCGTGACTTACTGGATGTACTAATGGAAAGCAGCTAAGCAGATGCAGAAACGAAGGGCAAGAAATCAAATAGAGAGAAGCATCAGAAGCGAGCAATTTTAGGAAGACAAGGATGAATGCACGGAGTGTATAAAGTATACGTGAGTACATGAAGACGTAGTCTGACGACAAAGTGCGAAGCTGACGAAGTAATGCGCAGGTCATCACGATAAGAATCCGGTGGTTATGACGGAGAGGCTACACCTGTTCCCATACCGAACACAGAAGTTAAGCTCTCCGGTGTCGATGGTACTTGGACCGTAGGGTCCCGGGAGAGCAGAACACCGCCGGGTCATAAACAAAAGATGACAAGATTTATTCTTGTCATCTTTTGTTTATGCTTCGTTGGAAATGAAGCTTCATAACCTTCTAAATTAACTGAAAAAACAAGCCATGATTTGTACAATGCCACATTAACATTCCGTGTCCAAAACAAGGGATGCGTGTCTGAATATTCCATTCAGGATACTGTTTACGAAGCATGATACTATCTCCTGTCAAAAGTGCGATAAATGTAATGTAGTGTTCTTTTGACATTTCATGCTCTGTCGTAATGAAGAATTCATTTTCTATTATTTCCACTGTTAACTTTTCTGTGTCCATCGCTTTCTGGGGAACCAATACCGGCAGTTTTTTTCCACAACAGGATATTGCAGCCTCAGTGGTTCCTGTTAATAGATTGCCACATGATGGACAGACATAAAACTTTAGTTTTTTCATATTGCCTCCTACTAAATCGTTGGCATCTAATTCACCCGCAAGCAAATTCTCTAAATTGACACCAAAAATATTTGATAATTCAGGAAGCAATGAAATATCAGGGCACCCTAACCCGCGTTCCCATTTTGAAATGGCTTTATCACTGATATTCATGTATTCAGCTAATTTCTGCTGAGTCAGGTTTCTCTCTTTTCGCAAGCTGTAAATCAGCTTACCGATTTTTTTACAATCCATATTTGTTTGCCTCCCATTTATAGTTTAGTAGAGCATTACAATTATTACAATAAACACTCCGTAGAGTTTCAAAAAATCGTAGAGATATTTATATCATACTTTTGCAGTGTATAAAACATCATGCACACTGCAAATAGTGTGATCCCATGGTTATACTTTGCGCTATATATAATATTCACTATATACCAATATATAAATAAGACATATTCCAATTTTTATTATATAATATATTTGGGTTAATGGATAAATGTGCATAATATGGATTTCACGTGTAAGAGAGTGGGCTTATTTATGAAGGAAGTATTAAAGAGTAATTCGATTAAAATTAAATATATTTTTGTACTATTGGCTGCAGTGCTTGTTATGTCAACAACTGCTTATGCTATGTTTGCGTATGCCAATTCAGATGCCGGCAAATTGCAGATATTAAAGGCACTCGTTTTTGGTGAAGTAATTATTCTATTACTGATGGCCGAAGAGATATACGGAGTAATCAGGAAAAGCTTTAAATTCAAGAGCATTCCCGTCATAATGGACGAAGAGGTTTTTATTAGTCGTAAAATATTCAATGCAATATCCAATGGCATAATAGTAATAGATAATAAGGGGAAGGCAAGGATCATAAACCAATGTCTATGTCAAATGTTTGGTATTGAAGAAAATCAAGTAATTAACAGTGACTTATGCAGTTTAGTCAATGGTATGGACTGCCGCAATGATTACAAATCCCTATTGTTACTTTTGCTTGAATCCATAAAAACGCAAAAGGAATTTAGCTGTAAAGAAATGGAGTTTACCGTTAATTCCGAGGCATGTTGTTTTGTGGTGTCTATCCAATTATTAGGGAGCAAAAACAAAAGCCCGGCAGGAGCTTTTGCCGTTGTGAGAGATATCACCCAAAATAAAAAGCTTGAACAGCAGCTGTTCCATGCTGAAAGACTCGTGACGGCCGGGCAGATGGCTGCTGAGCTGGCCCACGAAATAAAAAATCCAATATGTTCAATTAAGGGTCTTGTTCAACTGTTGGAGAAAAAGTATTGCATTAAAGAAAGTGAATATCTCTTTGTAATAATGAGTGAAATAGATAGGATAAATACACTTGTTCAAGGATTTCTTACACTGGCACAAGAATGGCCAAGGCTTGAAAAGACAAGTGTAAATGGCATAATTGAGGAAATAGCTCCGTTGCTTGAAAGCAATGCCAGGTTTAAGGACATCGATATCAACATCGACATGCAAAAGGGGATGCCTTTTATTTATAGTGATAGTAAGAGCATAAAACAAGTAATAATTAATATAGTTCAAAACGGAATAGACGCATTGAATAGAAATGGTAGAATCGACATAGTAGTTTGGCATGATAAAACGAATGAAATAATAAGAATGGAGTTTAGAGATAATGGAACTGGAATCAATTCTGAATATTTAGACAAGATATTTGACCCGTTTTTTACTACAAAGGATACCGGTACAGGTTTGGGGTTGGCAATATCCCGAAAAATAATTGAGAGCCATTGCGGCAGGTTGTCTGCGTATAATAACTCAGAGGGAGGGGCTGTTTTTGTCGTAGAACTTCCGGTCATTTAAATTTTGGCACTATTCCCGCATTTTGACATGCTTTTAACAGAACAATAGATGTAGGACCTACAATTAAACCTGCAGCACCTATAAGTTTCATACCCACAAACATAGACATCAATGTAACGACGGGATGAATGCCAAGTTGCTGCCCCACCACTTTTGGCTCAATCATATACCTTACAACTGTGATTACTCCATACAGGATAAGAAGAGAGACTCCCATTCTGTAATTACCCATTGATAAATTTACTATAGCCCAGGGGACATAAATACCTCCGGTGCCAAGCACAGGAAGTATATCCACTAGAGCGATTATTATTGCCAATGTAAAAGCATAGTCAACCCCTATTATAGTCAACCCAATAAAAGATTCAATAAAGGTTATGCTCAATATTATAGATTGGGCTTTAAGAAAACCTATCAAGGCTCCAAAAAGATCCGATTTTAATGAAGTGAGCCTCGAATTCCAGGGAGTCGGGAGTTGCCTAAAAATAAAGTCTCTTATTATATTTTTATCCTTTGTAAGGAAAAAGGTTGCAATAAAGGTAATTACCAAAAATATCAGGGTTGACGGCAGTGCAGTCAGCATATCTATTAAGAGTGTCGTAGTATGGCTTAAAAGATTAGTAAGCTTCTGGAAGACGGTGTTCAGCACGTTCTGTATAATACTAAGGGCTTCGGCAGGCAGCTGGAGGTATAGATCAGTAGCTTGCTGAACTATTTCGGCTGTAAGCTTAGATAATCCATCATAATATTTCGGCAGACGGTCGTATAGCTTCATTAGCTCATACACTATCCTTGTGACTGCAAATATTGAAAAAGCAACAAAAGCGCCAAGGAATAGCAATATTGATATTAATACTCCAATACCTCTCTTTATTTTGCACTTTTGGAAAAAACCAACCAGAGGTTCTATCATTAAGGACAAAATGAAAGCCGCTATAAAGGGCATAAAATATATGAATGCGAACTTCAGTGAAAAATAAATAATCAAAGCTATAGTCGCATACACTATTACTTTGAGCATTATGTTCAGATGCTTTTCGATTTCGGGCCGGAGCATAACATCACTTCCAAATGCATTCTGCTATTCAGGGAAAGGATTTTGTATAACGATTGATATTGCCGAAAATGATACTTATTTAGTATCATTATACCAGTAATTGGAGTGTATATCAATAGAGGGCTTTTTACGTATTGTTGCGGAAAAGGATATACAATACAATATTAAGTATAGAGGTAATAGCAAAAAAATCAGTAAATTCATTGCATAAACAAATTGTATTTTTGTAGTATAATTAGTATACGGTTATAGGCTAATAATAGCCAATAATGCTAAAAATATTCACAAAAAAATAATTAAAATAATTGAATACCTGGTGATAAATAATGGACATTAGCAGAATACCCATATTGGAATCTTTGATAAGTTATAGGGAAGAAGGAGCTGCGCCCTTTCACATGCCCGGGCACAAAAGGGGAGGCGTGTATGAAAAAATGGGCTTTAATTTCATATGTGGCGATTTGCTGGCTCTCGATACGACCGAGGTACCTGGTGTTGACAATCTGCATTGCCCTGAGGGAGCGGTCCTAAAAGCACAAAGACTTGCGGCAAAAGCTTTTGGAGCAGACCATTCTTTTTTTCTGGTAAATGGCACAACATCCGGAATATACGCAATGATAATGGCTTCCGCAAATCCCGGTGACAAGGTAATAGTACCCCGCAACTGTCATAGGTCAGTGTATGGTGCTATAATACTCGGGAGGCTGGTTCCGGTGTATATTGAACCGGAAATTGATAGAGAATTGGGAATTGCAATGGGGATCAAACCAGACATAGTAGAATCTGCGCTTGATCAGAATAAGGATGCAAAAGCCGTTGTTATTACTAATCCAACATATTGCGGTGCATGCTCGGATTTAATGAAAATTGCAGAAATCACACACAACAGGGAGGCACTTTTTTTAGTCGATGAAGCCCACGGCTCCCATTTTTCTTTCAACGATAGGCTGCCGATATCAGCGCTTAAAGCGGGAGCTGATATGGCAGCACAAAGCATACATAAGACCCTTCCATCCATGACCCAGAGTTCAATGCTGCATGTAAGATCAGACAGGGTAGATATTGAGAAGCTGAAGTTATTTATGCAGCTGGCCCAGACAACAAGCCCTTCCCATATACTTCTCGCTTCTTTGGATGCCGCAAGGGCAGTAATGCAGGAAAAAGGCCGTGAGCTTCTGGATGATATTATTGATTGGAGCAATTGGGCAAGAAATGAATTGAACAACATTCCCGGGCTTTATTGTTTAGCTTCAGACAGAATAGGCAGGTATGGAATCTCGGATATAGATCCTACAAGAATAACTGTAAATTTAGGGGCCGCAGGCATTAGTGGTACGGAAGCCTATGCAATGCTTAGAAAAGACTTTAACATTCAGATGGAAATGGCCGATTTATATAATATAGTAGCAATAACTTCAATTGGTGACCGTAGAAGTGATTATGAAAAAATGGTGAGTGCTTTAAAGAGCTTAGTTACTAAAATAGCTGAAAAATCAAGAACCATTGTGCCCGGGATTTTTCCGCACCCAGCAGAACTTTCCATCATGCCCTGGGAAGCCATATATTGTGAGACGGAGCAAGTAGGGATCAATGAGAGTGTTGGAAAGATATGCGGAGAAATGATAATACCATATCCCCCGGGAATACCGGTCATTATGCCGGGAGAGATGATAACGCAGGAAGCGAAAGAATACCTGAGGCTATGCGTAGAGCAAGGAATAAAAATAAGCGGGGCATTTGATAATAAATTGGATAAAGTACGGATTATTAAGAAATGAGGAGGTATGATCAATGAAATTAGTAATTGCAGTCGTGCAGGACGATGATGTTGATGAGTTGACAGACAGGCTGGTTAAAGAGAAGGTCAGCAGCACAAAGCTTGCATCAACAGGAGGTTTTTTAAGACAGGGGAACACAACCCTGATGATAGGTGTGGAGAAGGATAAGGTTGACTCAGTAATATCAATTATTAAAGATACATGCAAAAGCAGAAAGCGAGTCATCACGACCCCAATTCCGCCAACGGGTTCGGCTGGAGTGTTCATCCCGTATCCCATTGATGTAATGGTAGGTGGGGCAATTGTATTTGTAGTTGATATCGATAGATTTGAAAAGGTTTGAGAAACAGTGCCATGAGGATAAAAGAGATAATTAACCGTCCTTCTTCAGCTATTGCCACTATTTCAAAAGAAGACAGAAGATCTGATATAACAAGCAGCGGACCAAGCTTTGGCGACACCCTAAAAAGGACAGAGGAACATGACCTGGCCAGCCGTCTTAATAGACTTATGAGCGAAATAGAGAAACAAGGTGAGGTTCTTGCCGGTAATATGGATATAAAGGAATTAAAAAACTATAAGAAGCTTGTCTCTGAATTTATGAATGAGGTTATGAACAACTCACTGAAGTTTACCAAGCAAAGCCATTTTGATAAAAGAGGGAGACACAAAATATATGCTCTGGTGAAGAAGGTTAACGCCAGAGTTGAAGAAATCAGCAGGGAGTTTTTGAAAGAAGAGAAGGATAATATTAAGATACTTGAAAACATAGGAAACATAAAAGGAATGCTGCTTGACATGTACATGTAGCAAATCCGCAAGGGAGAACTGGCGATGGAATTCAGCAAAATAGAGGGACAAAAAGTTATAGTTGAAAGCTTGAAAAATGCTGTAAGAAACAACATGATATCAAATGGTTATATTTTTAGCGGTCGCAAAGGCTGCGGCAAAAAGCTTGTAGCATATACTTTTGCCATGGCCTTAAACTGCAGGGAAAGCGCCGATCAAAAGCCGTGTGGCAGCTGCAGCTCCTGTATAAGAACAAAGAATGGAAACCACCCTAACCTGGAGATTGTAAAACCCATGGGGCAGAGCATAAAAATCAGGCAAATACGTTCGATAATAAACGAGGTGGCAAAAAAACCTTTTGAGGGCGGATATAAGGTTGTTATTATTGAAAATGCAGAAAAGATGACCCATGATGCACAGGATGCATTTTTAAAAACTCTCGAGGAACCCCCGGATGATACTGTCTTTATTCTGCTTGCGGAAAACTATAGCCTCCTGCTACCCACTATTATTTCAAGGTGTCAGGTGCACCGGTTAAAACCGATAGGCACCTGGGGGTTTTTTACCGACAAGGAGAGCTTCAAGATTCATTCAGAATATATTGATATACTGGAGAATGCTTTGACAGGAGATAGAAGTGGAGTATTGCTGCAGGTTTCAGAGAAGGTTGGCTCCAGGGAAGAGGCTGAGAAATTCCTTGAGTTTGCCTTGATTTGGTTTAGAGATATATTAGTACTCAGAGAAAACAATGAAGGTTATAAGGACCTGATCATCAATACCGATAATTTAGAAGCTCTGTCGAAACATAATTCTGTTTTGACTGAAGATAAATTAAACAGTATAATAAAAATAGTCAAGAAAACAATAATGTATGTCAAACATAATGTAGGTATTAAAAACAGTATAGACGGGATGCTGTTTAATATTTTGGAGGTAAGTTTACATAATGGTTAATGCTGTTGGGGTAAGATTTAAAAAGGCAGGCAAGATATATTACTTTGACCCGGGTGATTTGGAGATAAATGCCGACGACAATGTCATAGTAGAAACAATAAGGGGTATAGAATTCGGGAAAGCTGTGCTTGGAATAAGGAAGGTACCGGAAGAGGAAATAATTGCTCCTCTCAAAAAAGTTTTGAGAATTGCAACAGAAGAAGACAATGCAGTGTATGAAGCCAACAAGGCAAAAGAAAAAGAAGCCTTCAGCACATGCCTTCAGAAAATTAACTGCCATAACCTGGGGATGAAACTTATCGACGTCGAGTATACCTTTGACAATAACAAAATAATATTCTATTTTACTGCAGATGGGCGCGTGGACTTCAGGGAGCTTGTAAAGGATCTGGCATCGGTTTTTAAGACCAGAATAGAGCTTCGGCAAATAGGGGTAAGGGATGAAGCCAAAATGATAAGCGGGCTGGGCCCTTGTGGCAAAGGGCTATGCTGCTCTACTTTTCTTGGCGATTTTGCACCTGTTTCTATCAAGATGGCAAAAGAACAAAACCTTTCACTTAATCCTACAAAAATATCCGGTATCTGTGGAAGGCTTATGTGCTGCCTAAAGTATGAGCAGGAATCATACGAATGCTCCAGGAAATATATGCCCAAAATCGGGGCTTTGGTAGATACCCCGGAAGGTAGAGGCGAGGTTGTTGAATCCAATATACTTCTTGAGGCAGTTAAGGTCAAACTGGAATTGATGGAGGGCAATCTTCGCGTTATTAAAGATTTTTCTGTAAAGGAAATAGTAGAATTAAAGCCGGGGAAAGATGTAGAGCCTGAAATTGAAGGAGATATTGAGAATTTAGAAATGCTTGAGGATAATTGACTTGAAAAACTAATAATGGTAGAATGTAGTTGTAATTTATGTAGGAGGTGTTACGATGGCATATAAGATACAGGATACATGCATAAGCTGCGGCGCATGTGAGTCGGAGTGCCCGGTCAGCTGCATCAGCCAGGGTGATGATAAATATGTAATAAATCCGGATGAGTGCATTGAGTGCGGGGCATGTGCAAATGTATGCCCGGTTGATGCTCCGGTACAGGAATAATAACAAATTTGAAAAAAGACCGAATAGGTCTTTTTTTCGGTTAGAGGGGTAGTCATGGAAGAACTGGTATTTCAGGGTGAGACCATCGATGATTTGCAGAATGGATACAAAATAATACAGAAAGGCAATTCCTTCAGATATGGGGTTGATGCTGTGCTCCTGGCGGAGTTTGTTCAAATAAAGCAGGAGAATTCAGTAATTGATTTAGGCACTGGAACAGGAATAATACCTATTTTAATTTATGCAAAAGGAAAAGCCCGGGACATAACGGCGGTGGAGATACAGACCGATATGGCAGAGATGGCAGGGCGCAGCTTTAGGGTTAACGGCCTCGAAAAAAACATAAAGGTGTTAAATATGGATCTTCGAGATTCTCCGGAACTTTTGGGAAGGGCAAAATATGACTGCGTAGTGACTAATCCTCCTTACATGAAGAAGGAATGCGGAATAAACAATCCTTCCAAAACAAAAGCTGTTTCAAGATTTGAGATATTGTGCAGCCTGGAAGAAGTCTTAAGGGTTGCAAAGGACCTGTTAAAGCCCGGGGGGAAATTATTCATGGTTCACAGGACTGACAGGCTTGCAGATATAATTTACGAGATGAGGAATAATAGTATTGAACCAAAAAGAATAAGATTTGTACATCCGGCACCCGGGAAAAAGCCAAACCTATTGCTGATAGAAGGAGCCAGGGGAGGCAACAAAGAACTGAAATTCATGGATCCCCTTTATATACATGATGAAAAAGGAGAATATTCTGAGGAAATACAGAGAATTTATGGGAGGATCGAATGATGGCCGGAACACTGTATCTATGTGCAACCCCCATCGGGAACCTTGAGGATATTACACTGAGGTGCATTAGGATATTAAAGGAAGCAGACATTATTGCAGCTGAGGATACCAGGCAGACCATAAAGCTTTTAAACCGCTTTGAAATTCGCAGGCCTTTAATTAGTTATCACGAGCATAACAAACGTGATAAGGGCGCTGAGATGGTTGGACTATTGAAGTCGGGGAAAAATATTGCATTGGTTTCCGATGCCGGAATGCCTGCAATATCAGACCCCGGAGAAGAGATTGTCAGACTTTGCATTGATAACAATATTGATGTTGTTCCGATACCCGGACCTACTGCTTCCCTTGCGGCATTGATAATATCCGGACTTTCCACAAGGAGGTTCTGTTTTGAAGGTTTTTTGCCGGCAAATAAACGGGAGAGGAGAGAAAGACTGCAAAAGTTGTCCGTTGAAACGCGAACTATTATTCTATATGAAGCCCCCCATCGTTTAAATGATACATTAGCCGACATCATAGAACACCTGGGGGACAGAAGAATATCAGTATCAAGAGAGATTACAAAGAAATTTGAAGAAACCTTAAGATCAAATATTAGCGGAATAATAGAGAGCTTTAAAAACAAAGCAATAAAAGGCGAATTTGTTATAGTCATTGAAGGCCTGAACGAAAAAGAGCTGGTTGAAATTGAGTTAAAGAAATGGGATAATGTATCTGTTGAAGAACATATTAAAATGTACCTTGAACAGGGACTCGATAAAAAGGATGCCATAAAGAAGGTATCGAAGGATAGGAAGCTGCCCAAAAAGGAAATATATAAAGCAGGATGTTATATTGAAAGGAGGACAAAATATGGAATTCACGAAGGATATGACAGTGGCTCAGGTATTAAGGGCAAATCCCAAGACAGCTGAAGTTTTTATGAGTTATGGTATGCATTGTCTCAGCTGCCCGGGTGCTACAGGGGAATCTATTGAACAGGCCGCTGTGGTTCATGGCTTTGATGCAGATCAGATTTTGGAAGACTTAAATAAGGTAAATGAGTAAGATTAAAGGAGTTGCGCCTCTAGTGAAAACAGAGATGCGCCCCTTTTTATCGTTTTTACCTGCAACATAGCGAAAACCGTGTAAAATCAATGATTTTGCACGGTTTTTGTTTGATTATTCCAAAAATTCTGACGCA
Organism: uncultured Clostridiaceae bacterium; assembly: GCA_964447145.1. Classification (GTDB taxonomy): domain Bacteria; phylum Bacillota; class Clostridia; order Lutisporales; family Lutisporaceae; genus BRH-c25. The sequence goes on along the minus strand of CAYURW010000034.1, from coordinate 13,934 downwards.
ACCTCTTTAGTTAGCCTTTCAATTCCCCCATACAAATAGGGCATATGTTCTTGCCCTTATAGTTTATAATGTCCTTTGCATTTCCACAGAATATACATGCAGGCTCATACTTCTTAAGTATGATGTGTTCACCATCAACATATATTTCTAGTGAGTCTTTTTCTTCGATATTGAGGGTTCTCCTTAATTCTATAGGAATTACAACCCTTCCTAGTTCATCGACTTTTCTGACGATACCTGTAGATTTCATTATTTTCCCTCCTGCATTAGTCAACATATTTCGACAATTTCTTAATTAAATGTTAACATTTATGACAATTAAAGTCAACCAAATACAATAAATTAATTTGTAGTTATTATTACTTATTATTCCGGATTTATCAATATTGATATTCAATACTCTTTTACCATCTGTGATAAAAGCTGTAAAAGAAAAACACTTCGGAAAAGATGTGTTTTGCATTTGGAAGCTAATATTTATAATATGCGGCGAATAAACAATAATGTAGGTTTGTTTCAACCTGAAGAAAATTAAGGTAACATAAATCTGTTTTAGCGATGCTTAAACAGATTTTTTATAGTTAAAGGATCAGTGGGTTTGATATCTATTGGATAAGCAGCTGACAAGGGATATTTATTGCAAAATAGCAAATAATTTAAAAATAGCATAAATACAAAAAACAATAGGAAGTGAGAACTTAATGGAAAAGAACAAAAAATCAGGTTTCGTTGACTTTAGGGTACCAACGGAATCCTTTTGGCTGGCAGCCAGTAAAAAAACTGACTACCCGTATTTGCAGGAGGATATAAAAACCGAAGTTGCGGTAGTGGGAGGAGGTATGACAGGCCTCACAACGGCATACCTCCTAAAAAAGGAGGGATTTAAGGTTGCAGTTATTGAGGCAGGCAGGATCGCACAGGGCACAAGCGGTCATACCACCGCAAAAATTACTTCGCAACACAGCATAATTTATAGCAAAATAAAAAATTATATGGGGAAGGAAAAAGCAAAGCAATATGCCGATGCAAATCAAGCTGCAATAAGTACGATTTTTAGCATTGTAAATAATGAGGATATTGATTGCGACTTTCATTGGGAGCCTTCATATACCTTTACATTTGCCGATTCATATCTGCAAAAGGTTGCAGATGAGGCAGGTACGGCTTCCAGCCTTGGATTAAAGGCATCATTTACTGAAAATATACCTCTTCCCTTTAAAATTAAGGGTGCAGTAAAGTTTGATGATCAGGCTCGGTTTCATCCCCGTAAATACCTGACAGCTTTATCAAAAAAGATTGAAGGTGACGGATGCTTTATATTTGAAAATACGAGAGTGATTGACGTAAATGAGGGAAACCCAGGAGCAGTGGTAACGGATAAAGGGAAAAAGGTCACTGCCGATAACATTGTTATTGCTTCTCATTTTCCTTGTTATGATGGTATGGGGTTCTATTTTGCCAGAATGTACCCTGAAAGGTCTTATTTACTTGCACTGAAGGTCAAAGAGAAATTTCCCGGAGGGATGTATGTCTCGGCGGAGGATCCGGGGAGATCATTGCGCTCGCATGAATATGAAGGATCCGAGATACTGCTGGTTGCAGGAGAACATCACAAGACGGCCCGCGAAACGAATCTTAATAAACACTATGAAAACCTTATGGATTTTGCCAGGAGCCATTATGATGTGCAGCAATTGCTATACAGGTGGTCTGCTCAAGATTATACAACTCTTGATAAGGTGCCCTATGCAGGCAGGCTGACATCAAAAACGCCGAACATATATGTGGCCACCGGCTTTAGAAAATGGGGAATGACAAACAGCACAGTTTCGTCAATGATCATTAAGGACTTAATAATAAAGGGAGAGAATCCATGGGAGGAATTATACTCTCCTTCCCGATTCGTACCTAATCCTTCAATTATTAGTTTTATGTCCACCAATGCCGGTGTAGCAGCTAATTTGGTCACAGGAAAGCTAAAACCCGTGCCCCAGAATATAGAGCTTGAGGAGGGGGAGGCTGGAGAAGCAAAAATAGAGGGCTGCAAAATGGGGATTTACAAGGACAATAATGGGGGTATCCATACTGTAGATACCACATGCACACATATGGGCTGCGAACTAAAATGGAATGATGCAGAAAAATCCTGGGATTGCCCGTGTCACGGTTCCAGATTTACTTATGATGGGAATATACTTGAAGGCCCCGCAGTTAATAAGCTGGAGCACGACTGCCATAACAAGAATAAAATCGAACCGAATGTACTTAATTAATAATGTGCATAGCCAATAAGATAGTACTTAACTAATAGGGAAGTGCTTGAACAATAAGAGGTATTTGATCAATAATATGTACTTAGCCAAAAAGATAATACTTAACCGATAAGGAAGCATTTTACTCTAAAGATAATACAGATTGGCCAATATGTGATAAATAACCCCAAACCGCCATATATTTTATAGCATAGGAAATTGCAACCTTCTTATGCTATAAAACCTTTTTTGGTAATTGGCGGATGGTGTTTTTATGATAAACAGGCTTTGGTACTATATGATAGCTGTTGCTGTGGTATTTGCAGCAACGGGAGGAAGGCTCGGGCAGCTGACGGATGAAATGTTTATTTCTCTTCGATCTTCAGTTGAGCTTGGTATTGGACTCCTGGGGGGTATGATGCTTTGGTGCGGAGTGCTTAAGGTGGCTGAGGACTCGGGATTGACGGAAAACATATCATTTTTGATAAGACCTGCAATGAAACTGCTGTTTAAGGGGATGCCTCTCAAAAGTGCTGCTATGGGGGCAATAATAATGAATATTACATCAAATATGCTAGGCCTTGGAAATGCGGCCACTCCCATGGGGCTGAAAGCTATGGAGGAGCTTCAGAAGTTAAATCCTCAAAAAGATACCGCAACAAATGCTATGTGTCTTTTTCTTGTTATAAATGCCGCACCAATACAGTTGTTACCGGCTACTGTTTTGTCACTAAGAGTTTCGGCTGGGTCAGCTAATCCCGGAATAATAATAATTCCAACAATAATTTCTTCATTTGCGGCAGTTACTGTTGGGATCACAGCCAGCAAACTGTTCGAAAGGGTATGGGGTGGCGGAAAATGAGTTGCATTATTCCTTTTATAATAATGTTTATCCTTGTTTATGGCTATCTTAAAGGAGTTAATGTATATGAAGCATTTATCAGGGGGGCCGGAGACGGGTTGATGATTACATTCAGGATACTTCCGTATATAGCGGCTATGCTTCTTGCAGTGGGGATGCTCCGGAGCTCCGGGGGGCTCGGTTTTATTCTTGGTATTGCCAGGCCTCTGACAAATATTGCCGGGATCCCCGAGGAGGTAATGCCCCTGATTATTATTAAGCCTTTGTCCGGGAGCGGCGCATTGGGAATCCTGGCGGACATATTGAAAAGAAGCGGTGCAGACAGCCGCGGGGGGGTACTGGCAAGTATAATAATGGGCAGCACCGAAACAATTTTTTATACCATAACTGTTTACTTTGGATCTATCGGTATAAAGAATATACGCCATACATTGGCGGCTGCTCTGATAGCAGACATAGCTGGTATTCTTACGGCAATTCTTATATGCAGGTTTATCCTTACTCTGTAACAATAATTTGAATTTTATTCATAGAGTATAATTTTCATTGGCAAAACCATTGACATACCATAGATAATGCTGTATATTGAATTGTATAATTATCATACTAAAAGTAATGATGGGAAGAGTAAGTTGGCATATTTGTCTCAGAGAGCCGGGAATGGTGCGATCCGGTACATAAAACCAACCCAACATGGCCCCTGAACTGTACGGGTGAGGCAATTGCTTAGCCTGTAACGGGAAGCTGACGTTATACAGCAAAGTGATGAACTGATACGAAGGAGTCACTTAATGAGTTTCCTTCCGCAAGGCAGGAAAGAATCAGGGTGGTAACACGATTTACTCTCGTCCCTTTATGGGATGGGAGTTTTTATATCTATAAGGAGGAATCATTATGGGAGAAAAAAAGACATACTATATCACTACCCCGATATACTATCCAAGCGACAAACTGCATATCGGGCATACGTACACCACTGTTGCCGCCGATGCTGCGGCCAGATTCAAAAGGATGCAGGGCTATGACGTTATGTTTCTTACTGGCACTGATGAACACGGGCAGAAGATCCAAAGAAAGGCCGAGGAAAAAGGTGTCGCTCCAAAGCAATACGTGGATGAAATAGTGGCGGGAATAAGGGAACTTTGGGAGTTAATGCAGATAAGCAACGACAGATTTATAAGGACTACCGATAAACAGCATGAAGAAACGGTGCAGAAAATTTTCAAGAAGCTCTATGACCAGGGGGACATATACAAAAGTGAATACGAAGGCTGGTATTGCACCCCTTGTGAATCATTCTGGGCAGAAAGGCAGCTGGTTGACGGGAAATGCCCCGACTGCGGAAGGGAGGTTGAGCTTACAAAGGAGGAAAGCTATTTCTTCAAACTCTCCAAATATCAGGACAGATTGATAAAATATATTGAAGATAATCCCGATTTTATACAACCCCAGACCAGACAAAACGAAATGCTCAATAACTTTCTAAGGCCCGGCCTCGAGGATCTATGCGTTTCGAGGACTTCCTTCAATTGGGGCGTGCCGGTTGCTTTTGATGAAAAGCATGTTATTTATGTGTGGATAGATGCTCTCTCTAATTATATTACAGCTCTTAGGTTTTTAAGTGAAAACGACTCAGATTACAGAAGGTATTGGCCTGCTGATGTTCATCTCGTTGGAAAAGAGATAGTCAGGTTTCATACAATTATCTGGCCAATAATGCTTATGGCATTGGGAGAACCCCTTCCAAAACAAGTATTCGGCCATGGTTGGCTTATACTTGAGGGCGGCAAAATGTCAAAATCAAAGGGAAATGTCGTGGATCCGATAATACTTTTGCAGAAGTACGGAGTAGATGCGATAAGATACTTTTTACTAAGGGAGGTCCCCTTCGGATCGGACGGTATTTATTCCGAGGAGGCGCTGGTAAACAGGTTGAACTCTGATTTGGCTAATGATCTGGGAAATCTTCTTTCCAGGACCCTGACAATGCTGGGAAAATACTTTGAGGAGAGTGTGCCCGTTCCTGAAATTACCGAAAGCCCTCTGGATGATAGTCTTATTGAACTGGCGGAATCAGTCCCTTCTAAAGTGGAAGAGCTGATGGATGATTTACTTTTTTCCAATGCTTTGACCGAGATCTGGAAGCTTATTGGCAGGGCAAACAAATATATTGATGAGACAATGCCATGGGTACTTGCCAGGGATAAGAACAGAAAAGGAAGGCTTGCTACGGTGCTTTACAATCTTGCAGAGGCCTTGAGGATAATTGCTGTGCTTGTAAAGCCATTTATGCCTGAAACTCCGGTAAAAATATTTGAACAGCTGGGCATTGGCGATGAGGCATTAAAATCATGGGAAAGCATTAAAAGCTTTGGAGCCCTAAAGCCCGGAACTGTTACCAGAAAGGGTGGTATAATATTCCCCAGAGTGGAGTTTGACAAGAGCGAACCGGAGGCAACCCAAGCACCTAAGGAAGAGAAGTATATCACAATAGATGATTTTGCAAAAACTGAACTGAGGGTTGCAAAGGTTCTGGAATGCGAGAAAATCAAGGGATCTTCAAAGCTTCTGAAAATGCAGCTTGAAGTTGGCACCGAAAAACGCCAGGTAGTATCGGGGATATCGGAGTACTATTCTCCGGAGGAGCTGATAGGCAAATCCGTAGTATTGGTAGCGAATCTAAAACCTGTAAAACTCTGCGGGGTGGAATCCAACGGAATGATACTAGCGGCTGATAACGGGAAGGACGTGGTTGTGGTTTCCCCACTTTCCGAAATACTCTCGGGAAGCCGTGTAAGATGACATATAGGAAAGACATGGGAGAGGAGGGCAGAAATGCTTTTTGATACACATGCTCATTTGGATGATGAAAAATTTGATACGGACAGAGATGAAGTCATAGGGCTATGCTGGCAAAAGGGTGTGGAATTGATATTAAACGCAGGCAGCAGTATCGAAACTTCTATCAAGTCGATTGAATTGGCGGAGAAATACGAGCAGATATATGCAGCAGTGGGGGTTCACCCCCACGATGCATCAAGTGCAGGAGAAAAAACCATAGCTGTGCTTGCCGGGCTTGCGGAGAACAACAAAGTCAGAGCAATAGGGGAAATAGGGTTGGATTATCACTATGATTTCTCACCCAGAGACATTCAAAAGCGATGGCTTGTAGAGCAGATAGACCTGGCAAGGCAGCTCAAACTCCCTGTTATTGTTCATGATAGAGAGGCCCACGGGGATGTGACCGATATATTTAAAAAAACTAATATTGAAAAGGTCGGGGGCGTGCTGCATAGTTTTTCGGGAAGCGTGGAAATGGCCTTTGAGTGCATTAAGATGGGGCTCTATATCTCAATAAGCGGCCCGATAACCTTTAATAATTCAAGGAAGACAATCGAGGTTGTCAAGGCGATTCCTATTGACATGCTTCTTATCGAGACAGACAGCCCTTACCTTACCCCCGCTCCCCATAGGGGGAAAAGGAATGATCCCGGTTATGTGAGACTGGTGGCTGAAAAAATCGCAGATATCAAGGGCATGTCCTTTGAAGAAGTTGCACAGCAGACAAAAGAAAATGGGAAGCGCCTTTTTGGAATAGGATAGATGCAGAAAGTGCGAAGCAAAACCTCAATCCTCCAAGAAATACTAATTTTATCCAATGCAAATGACCTGAGATGGTCAGAAGCCTTGCAGCGCATTCGTCAATCCCATGTGTCTTGTTAAGGAGTTCCTCTTATGGTAAAATTATACCAGGGAGAAAAGATGTCCTTTGTATTATGCTGCCCGAGTTCTGATTAGGAACGTCGTATGCATATACATATGTATAAAATGTTCTTATTACGGCAATTATATAGGGAAGCAAATATTTACCGGTTTCCAAAGGTTGGCGCAATATGAAAACATTTTATCACAACCAAAAATTTGACAATTGGATTGAGTAAGGGTAAAATAGGTTTGTCTTTTCACCGTTGTATATGCCTATAAGGGCAAAAGGAGGTTGTATAATGAAAATAAACCCTAAGAGGTTTAAGAGTTTATTTTCAATCGTACTTGTTGCTTCAATTGCTGCAACATGTTTAATAGTATCTGTATCTTATGTCTACAATATGATGAAGAAGGATATTACAATTGAAGATATTGATGGGATGAAAGCCGTAAGCACCTTTAAAAATACGGTTTCAGATGTCTTGGAAGAACAGGGTATAAAGATAAATCCTCAGGACCGGGTAAGTTTGGATATGGGCTTGAAGCTTGAAGATGGAACCAACATAAAAATATCCAGAGCCAGAGAGGTTACCATTAACTCTGATGGAAGCGACATAGTTCTTCTGACCATAGCTCCCGACGTAAAAAGCGCTCTTAGAGAAGCTCAGATCAAGCTTGGAGATAAAGATAGGGTATCTCCCGACCCGGATACCGTGATCACAGGGAAAACTGAGATTGCAGTAATAAGAGTCGAGGAAAAAGTTGAAAAAATAGAAATGAAAATGGATTTTACTAATCAAATAAGTAAGAGCGATGAGCTTGATAAGGGAATTACCAAGGTGGCGAAGAAAGGGATCTCCGGACTTAAGGAACTGGAGATAAAGGTAGTTTTTGAAAACGGAATTGAAATAAAACGGGAAATTGTTGGTGAAAAGGTTCTAAAAAATCCTGTAAATGGCATAATTGAGGAAGGGACCAGAACTACTTTTATATCTTCCAGAGGGCAGGTCACAAGGTTTGTGAGAGCATTAAAAATGACTGCAACAGCCTATGATGCAACATTTGAGAGCTGCGGAAAGCATCCGGAACACCCGCAATACGGAATAACCTATTCGGGTTTGAAGGTCAGGCCTGGTATTGTAGCAGTAGATCCAAGGGTAATTCCTTTGGGGACATATCTTTATGTAGAGGGTTATGGAGAGGCTCTTGCAGCAGATATAGGAGGGGCAATAAAGGGCAATAGGATCGATTTGTACTATGAATTGCCCGAAGATGTTGCGAAATATGGCAAAAGGGCTGTTAAGGTCTACGTGCTTGACAAACCTAGATATAAGTTTTGATATATGCGGCTTAAGCCGCTTTTTTTCTTATTATTCATAAAGCACAATTCTGTGATTGTGAGGGTGGCCAATGTTAAAAGAAACAATTGTTGTGGAAGGGAAAAATGATGCTGCCGCAGTAAGGCGGGCAGTTGACGCAGATATAATAATAACAAGCGGTTTTGGCATTAAAAGGGATGTATTGGAGAGAATAAGGACAGCCCAGGAGAAGCATGGGGTAATTGTACTTACGGATCCCGATTTTATGGGGGAGAAGATAAGGAGTATTATTTCCGATAGAATCAAGGGAGTGCGGCATGCTTTTTTATCCAGGGAAGAAGCGGAGGCAGAAGGCGATATAGGGATAGAGAACGCAGCGCCGGAAAGCATACTGAAGGCTCTGTCTATGGCAAGATTTGAGACAGAAGAGGCCCAAAAAATTTTCGGGGTGTCAGATATGATATATTACGGGCTTATGGGCAGCCCTGATTCTGCATATCTTCGAGACAAAAGCGGCTTAATTATGGGGATAGGCTATTCAAATTCGAAGCAG
>CAYURW010000034.1:1428-5198 GCA_964447145.1 uncultured Clostridiaceae bacterium | reverse complement strand
AACAAGTACGGAATAAGCAGATGCGAGCTTGAAGAGGCATTGCGCATAGCTGCGGAGGAAGCAAAGAAGGATGATAAATGTGAAAGATGCAACAATTACAAAGTCAACGAAGAGCCTGATAAGCAAATATGATTTTAAGACAATGAAAAAATTCGGACAGAATTTTTTGGTGGATGAAAATGTTTTGAAGGCAATAATAGATTGCTCGGAGCTTTCGAAGGATGACTGCATACTTGAAATCGGTCCGGGGCTGGGGGTTATGACACAGGTGCTTTGCGAGAGGGCCGGCGGGGTCCTGGCAGTGGAGATCGATAGGGAACTGGTGCCTATACTTAAGGTTTCTATGTTTGGATACGACAATTTTAAGCTTATTAATGATGATGTACTAAAACTGGATTTGAAGAGCATACTGGAAGAAAATTTCGGCAGTTGTGCTGTTAAGGTAGTGGCGAATCTTCCTTACTATATAACTACCCCAATTATTATGAAGCTTATAGAAGGAAAAATTAATATAAAAAGCATTACGGTGATGGTCCAGAAAGAGGTAGGGGAGCGTCTTTGTGCGGCACCCGGAGGGAAGGATTACGGAGCCCTTACTGTCGCAGTGCAATACAGGTGCATACCCGAAAAAATTATGATAGTGCCTCCGGAATCATTTATGCCAAAGCCCGGGGTCGAATCTATGGTAGTAAGGCTGACTTTCAGGGAGAATGCCTTTGTTGTCCCTATAGATGAAAAAATATACTTCAAAGTGGTTAGGGCCTCCTTTGGCCTTCGCAGAAAAACCCTGCTAAATGCTCTCAGTGCTGGGAATCTGGGGAAAACGAAGGAAGAGTTAAAAAAAGTGCTGGCAAACAGCGGCATTGACGAGAACAGGCGGGCAGAAACCTTATCATTGGAAGAGTTTGCAAGGATTGCCGACGAACTTTCATAGCAGCAAAATCAAGAAAAAATTTGTTCACATTTGCCTCCTTCATACATATATTAGTAATGACTATGTTCAGAAGGAGGTTTTTGTGTGGCATCAAATAATGAATATAAAAGATACTTTATAATACTTCAAGAGGATGACAAAGGATATGAAATGTCGCCGGGCAAAATACCGACGGGTTATGTAAAAATAGAACAAAAGAATAACAAAGTAAAGCTCAATACCTTCATCCAAAATGTAAAAATGGAAGAGAGAATTGAGTATAGGCTAATCCTGGTAGCATCGGCCAGAAATTTGGCGGTGGATATAGGAAAAATCATTATTGATGGCAGCGGGAGAGGAGAGCTTTTCTATGAACTTGAATCGGACAATGTTTTGAAGAGCAGCCTTAATATGGGTGATTTTAATGTAGCTGCAGTGACCAGCGGGGTCTCCATACCCCTTTCGGGTTTTGCAGGGCGGGATAAGCCGGAATGGAAAGGCAGATACAATATAGTAAACGCACAAAAACCTCAGGATATGCCCAGGATAGACAAAAAAATTAAAATTGAAGAAATAATGCCCGGAGTGCCTGAGAAGCCCGTCTCACCGCCCATAATTACGGAAGAGTTATTAAAGGAGATTCCAGAAATGGTACCGGAGGTAGTCCCGGAAATGGTACCGGAGGTAGTTCCGGAAATAATACCCGAGCCCGAGCCAGTGGTTATCATATCCCAGCCCGTGATTGAAATTAACATACCGGAATGCCCCTCAATAGTCCCCATGGAAGAACCCTGTGAAATAGCGGAAGAGAAGATAAAATGCGATGACATACATCAGTACTACTGCTATGATGATGAGGATTTTGAAAAGAGTGAGAATGAAAAGTGCAAAGAGTATGTTCAGACCTCCTATTACAGCGGGAATATGTATGACAAAATGAAGAAGGTATTAAAAAGGCTTAGGCGGTATGAACCCTTTGAAAGGGAGAAAGGGTATGAATGGTTTAGAGTTGGAAGCGATATATTTGAGATCAATAGTGTGACAGTTCCATATATGGGTTATATGATGCCAATGGGATATCCATTTATATCAGAAGGCTGCAGCATGATGCTGGAGAGAAAGGACTATATACTTGGAATAAAATATGATGACACAGAAGAAGATGACGATGGAAGAAAGAGAATAAGGTACCTGCATTTTGGAGTGCCCGCAATATATAGCAGGGAAAATGAGCAATACTACAAATCCAGAGGCTTTGCTGAGTTCAGGCCTCACGAATTTAAAGGATACGGTTATTTTATTATGTGCCTGGATCTGAGGAACGGTATGCTGTGCAATATGGATTAAAAAAATCCCGATAATGTGGTAGAATAAATATAGCAATAGTATATACAGAAGAGGACTGATTTTGTGAAAATTGATAATCTTATTGACAGGAAGCTGATTAAGAATATTGACATGGGGATAGTAGTGTCTGCGATGCTGCTTATTATATACGGCTTTTTATCTATTGCCAGTGCTACCCATATTACCGGGGGAGGCTCAGTGGGTATACTGAAGGTACAAATAATTGCCTTTATTTTGGGTATTTTTGCAATATTAGTCATCCTGCTTATAGATTATAAGACCTTCGGGGAATATTACGTGCTTGTTTATGCAACTAACATTTTTCTTCTGGTTCTGGTTTTGATAATAGGATACTCAACCAAGGGGACTAAGGGCTGGATCAATTTGGGGTTTATAAATATTCAGCCCTCGGAAATTGTTAAATTAGGGTATATACTTACGTTTGCCAAGTACCTGGAAAAGAAGAAGGATAATTTAAATAATCTTGGCAGCATTTTTCCGGCAGTAATACATCTTGGCATAATTATAGGACTGATATTGCTGCAGCCGGACTTTGGAACGGCATTGGTATTTATTTTTATTTCCGCATTTATGCTATTTGCCGCAGGCATAAGCTATAAGGTGGTTGCGGGTGCCTTCGGCACTTTCTTGATAAGCCTGCCGGTGATTTGGAGTCAGTTGAAGCAATATCAAAAAAACAGGATCCTTGTATTTCTGAACCCGGAGCTGGATCCTATGAATGCGGGCTACAATGTTATACAATCAGAAACTGCCATCGGTTCAGGGCAATTCTTTGGGAAAGGGCTGTTTAAAGGAACGCAGAACAACCTTGGTTTTATACCGGAGAGGCATACGGATTTTATTTTTTCGGTTATCGGGGAGGAATTGGGATTAATCGGGGCCTTGATATTGTTGATGCTTTTTATGTGGTTTCTGCTAAGATGCATACGTATTGCAAAGGTATCCAAGGACGATTATGGAATGCTTATTTGCGTAGGCATCATTTCAATGTTCATGTTCCATATATTGGTTAATATTGGGATGACTATTGGTTTAATGCCGGTGACGGGGATCCCCCTTCCATTCATAAGCTACGGAGGCAGTTCACTGCTGACAAATATGGCGGCAATTGGCTTGGTATTGAATGTAGGCATGAGAAGGCAGGTAATAAGGTTCTAGAAATGCATAAGAAAGAGAGCTCGGTATTTATCCGGGCTCTTTTTATTATTTTGTACTTGCATAATTATGCACAAACAGTTATAATTATAAATATCATGAAAAAGGGGGTTTTAATATGGATTCTGTCAAGAAAAAAGTTGTTCTTGCGTATTCCGGAGGGTTGGATACTTCGATAATAATTCCATGGCTGAAAGAAACTTATGATATGGAAGTAATAGCATGCTGCGTCGATGTAGGGCAGGGAGACGAGTTGGAGCCGATAAAGCATAAGGCATTAAGCACCGGGGCCTCAAAGGTATATGTGATAGACGCAAAAAAAGAGTTTGTAGAA
>CAYURW010000034.1:0-1418 GCA_964447145.1 uncultured Clostridiaceae bacterium | reverse complement strand
TGCCAACAATAAAGTCCGGAGCGATATATGAGGGCAAATACCTTCTTGGTACGGCAATGGCCAGGCCTCTTATAGCAAAGAAGCTGGTGGAGACGGCTGAAAAGGAAGGTGCAAAATATATTGCCCATGGGTGCACGGGGAAAGGCAATGATCAGGTGCGTTTTGAACTGTCGATCAAAGCATTAGATCCGGGCATTAAGGTTATTGCACCCTGGCGTGAATGGAATATCAGGTCCAGAGAGGAAGCGGTAGATTATGCAGCACAAAGGGGGATACCGGTCCCTGTATCCAAGGAGAGGCCTTATAGCAGGGACAGGAATTTGTGGCACTTAAGCCATGAAGGTGCGGATCTGGAAAACACTCTAAATCCCCACCCTGCAGATATTTATATGCTGACAACAGCACCGGAGGATGCTCCAGATGAACCGGAATATGTCACTGTTGATTTTGTAAAAGGCTTACCGGTAAAGCTTAATGGGGTTTCCTACGATCCAACGGTACTGCTGGAAAAGCTTAATGAAATCGGAGGGAGAAACGGCGTCGGACTGGTTGACTTAGTTGAAAACAGGCTTGTAGGGATGAAATCCAGGGGAGTATATGAAACTCCCGGAGGCACAATATTGCATTCAGCTCATAAAGAATTGGAGTATATTACTCTCGACAAACAAACCATGCGATTTAAGCAAATGGTTTCGGAAAAGTATGCAGAGCTTGTTTATGAAGGTTTGTGGTTTACACCTCTAAAGGAAGCCCTGGATGCCTTTGTAGGATACACTCAGGAAAATGTTACGGGCATAGTGTCAATGAAACTCTATAAGGGTTCCTGTACTATTTCCGGAATGGACTCAATATATTCTTTGTACAACAAGGATTTTGCGACCTTCGGTGAAAATGTCGACAATATTTATAATCAAAAGGATTCAGAGGGGTTCATTAATTTATTTGGCCTTCCAATAGAAGTAATGTCACTCATGAAAATCAAACTTGCAAAAAACAAGGGGGAAAGGAAGACAGGCTAATGAAACTTTGGGGGGGGAGGTTCAGTAAGAATACCGCAAAATCAGCTGAGGACTTTAATGCCTCGATTTCAATAGACTCAAGGCTCTACTTTCAGGATATTGAAGGAAGCAAGGCTCATGCCCTTATGCTTGGAAAATGCGGAATTATTGATGCCTCAGAAGCTGCAGCTATAATTAACGCCTTGGATGAAATAGGGCAGGATATTGAATCAGGTTGTATAGTTCTTAAAAACGATGCAGAAGATATTCATATGAATATAGAGAAGCTTCTTATAGGGAAAATAGGGGAAACGGGTAAGAAGCTTCATACTGCAAGAAGTAGGAATGACCAGGTAGCTCTGGATCTTAGAATGTTTCTCAAGGAGGAGACATGTATAATACTGGGGATTTTCAAAAAGC
>CAYURW010000033.1:10569-24738 GCA_964447145.1 uncultured Clostridiaceae bacterium | reverse complement strand
TGGGAGGGCTGCACTACTCTTTGCAGAATTTATTGAAGGTGCCTTTCATGTGGGCGGTGCTCATTGTCTCGGTATTATTGCTGATCCTGGTTGTTGTTCTTCATCGTATGGACAAAAAGGGCCACAATAAGGACAACCGGGTCATATTTCTTGTCAAGGTCGCTATATCAGCAGTACTGATTCTATACAGCTTATTTGCAATTGTGACAAAGGCCAAGATAACAGCCGTGAAAGATGTACCTGCGGTAACCATTATTATTATTGGTCTGCTTTGCCTTTTCACTGAATTGATTATGAAAACAAAACTTGGCCAGGATTTCCGGAGTGTAGGCCAAAGCCAGCACATAGCTGAATCCAATGGTATAAATGTAGACAAAACCAGGATCATAGCAGTTGTGATGTCCACGGTTTTGGCTGCTTGGGGACAAATAATCTACTTACAGGATATGGGCACCCTGAATGTCTATGGCGCTCACACACAAATCGGAATGTTTTCCGTAGCAGCATTGCTGGTAGGCGGGGCGTCAGTGCATAAGGCTAAAGTATCACAGGCTTTGATTGGAACTATACTATTTAATTCCATGTTTATTATGTCACCGGAAATTGGCAAGGCTGCCTTTGGGAATGCCCTTTTAGGGGAGTATTTCAGAACATTTATGGTATATGGTATTATAGGTATGGCTTTGGGCATTTATGTCTGGAATGCCAACAGAAAAGCCCGCATCACCTTAGATCCAATAGAGGCGGATGTACGGGATAATTAGAGAATATAGGGGTTTGAGGCAACTCAACCCCTATATTTTAAGTATAGAAGGAATATTTAGAATTCTTCGGTGCATTTAAAGCATACGGAGCTATTTATATGATATGATTACAAGTGTGAATGCATAAAAAATATGGGAGGGGACATTTAATGAAGCTTGAAGAAGTTGTTGTTTCCATGAAAAACGATATGATCAAGGCTACCCAGGATCTAGTGCAAATAAGAAGCCTGGAAGCAAGCCCTGAGCCGGGTGCGCCCTTCGGTACAGAAATGAGGAATTGCCTTAACAAGGCCTTGGAAATATGCAGTAGCCTTGGTATGAGGACGGAGAATTTTGATGGTTATGCAGGGCATGCCGAATATGGCGAAGGAGATGAAATAGTAGGGATACTTGCTCATGTCGATGTTGTTCCGGAGGGATCAGGCTGGGTTCATGACCCCTATGGAGGAGAAATCGACGACGGGAAAATATTCGGACGAGGCACTATAGATGATAAGGGGCCTGCTGTAGCTGCAATATATGCGTTAAAGGCAGTAATGGATTCAGGCATAAAATTCAATAAAAGAGTCAGGATCATTATAGGCTGTGATGAGGAAAGTGGCCGTTGGGCATGCATGAAGCATTATTTCAAACATGCAGAAATGCCGATATGCGGGTTTTCTCCCGATGCAGTTTTTCCCATTATAAACAGTGAAATGGGAATAATTATATCTAGCCTGGAAAAGGAATTTAAGCAGGATAAGGGAAGCAGCTGTGTGGGATTGAAAATAAAACGCATTAAAGGCGGAAATAAGGTCAACATGGTTCCTGACTACTGTGAATGTGAGCTTGAAATTCAGAAAGATTTTGCGGAAAGAATCCAAAAGACGGCAGAATATATGAAGGATAAGCTTGCCGGCAAAATTGAGATTACAATTGACGGAAACAGATGCATAATAAAATCCTATGGTTTATCAGCTCATGGGGCTACACCGGAAAAAGGGATAAATGCGATTTCTAATATGATTTCCTTTATCACAAAACTTCCCCTTTGTACTTCGGAGCTAACAGAGTATGTCAGTTTTGTTGATACACATATAGGGATGGAGACTGACGGAAAATCCTTTGGTGTTGCAATGAGCGATGAAATTTCGGGTAAACTGATCCTGAATCTGGGCATAATAGATGTAACCGAAGAAAAGGCTAAGGTTTCAATAAATATAAGATATCCCGTCACAAAAAATGGGAAGGATGTATATGATATACTTAGTGAAAGATCAGGGAGAGCAGGGATAGAGGTTAAGGAAGGAGACGGAAAGAATCCGCTTTATGTGCCTGCAGATAATTTCATGATAAAGATACTTCAGAAAGTGTATGAAGAAGTAACAGGACAAAAGGCGGAACTGATATCCATCAGCGGCGGCACATATGCAAGGGCTATCAAGAATGCCGTCGCATTCGGGCCATTGTTTCCCGGCAAAGAGGATACAGCACATCAGAAGGATGAGCATATTGAGATTGAGGATTTGTTAACGAATGCAAATATATTTGCCAAGGTCATATATGAATTGGTAAAATAAATATCTTCTTGACACAGCAACAGAATAATGGTAATATCTATAATCGATGGATGAACAATGACAATAACTGAATATGTTAATAGAGGCTTTAAAGGTTAAGAAGAAGTTCCATTTCTCACCTTACGGCATTGTCGGTAAGGTTAAGGTCCAAAAGCAAGATTTTATGGGCAGGTGGATATTTCTACCTGCCTTTATGATTTAATGGAGGTGAAAGGTATCAGTAGTAACAAAGGCTTACAGATCAATGAAGAGATAAGAGACAGAGAGTTAAGGGTGATTGATGCAAATGGTGATCAGCTGGGAATAATGTCTTCCAGGCAAGCATTGGAAATTGCGGCAGAAAGGCAGCTTGATCTTGTTAAAATTGCTCCTCAGGCAAAACCACCGGTCTGCAGGATAATGGACTATGGGAAATTTAAGTTCGAGCAAAGCAAAAAAGAGAAAGAAGCCAGGAAAAATCAAAAGGTGATCAACATCAAAGAGATCCGTTTCTCACCAACGATTGAAGAACATGATTTGAATGTCAAGGCGCGAAACGGACAAAAATTCCTGCAGGATGGAGACAAGGTCAAGGTTACAATCAGATTCAGAGGCAGAGAAGTGGATCATGCTGCCTTTGGTCAAAAAGCTCTGGAAAGATTTTATGATATAGTTAAGGATGACTGCGTCGTTGAAAAGCCTGCCAAACTTGAAGGGAGAAACATGATAATGGTTCTGGCACCGAGGCAGTAAGTTTAGTATGAAATATGAATAGTACGAAGGGAAGGATATTAATGCCTAAACAAAAGACTCACAGAGCATCGGCAAAAAGATTCAGCTTTACCAAAACCGGTAAGGTTAAAAGAGCGTGTGCATATAAGTCACATATTCTTACAAAAAAGACCACAAAGCGCACCAGAAAACTTAGAAAAGGTGCATATGCAACAGACACAGAAGCAAAAATGATCAGAGTACTGGTTCCGTACAAATAATAGACAGGGAGGCAGCAGAAAATGTCACGAGTAAAAAGGGCGGTTAACGCACACAAAAAACGTAGAAAAATCTTAAAGCTGGCTAAGGGATATGTTGGAGCCAGAAGTAAAAAATATAGAATAGCCAACGAAACGGTGATAAGGGCTCTGAGATTTGCATATATCGGAAGAAAACTCGAAAAAAGGGATTACAGAAAGCTTTGGATCACCAGGATCAATGCAGCAGCAAGAATTAACGGAATATCTTATAGCAAGCTTATGAACGGACTCAAACTCTCGGGCATCGAAATAAACAGAAAGATGCTATCAGAGATTGCAATCAACGATGCCGCAGCATTCTCAAGGCTTGTTGATACAGCCAAGCAAAAATTAAACGCTTAACTAAAAAAGACCTGTAAGGTCTTTTTTTTCCAAAGTAAAAGAGCAATGGGATCTTTGACAAATACAGCACAGCGGAATGAAACAAAAATGGAGCAGGATATTATGAAAGAAATAATAAAAAGCAGAAGTAATAGTTTGATAAAACATATAAAGTCCCTCCAAATAAAGAAATATAGAGACGAATATGGTGAATTTGTTATAGAGGGAGAAAAACTTATATCAGAGGCATTGGGACACGGAATCTCTATTTCCTATGTCTTTACAAATCAAAGCTGTGAGGGAAAAGAAGGCTATAGCGCTTTGATGGGAACACTTGACAGTAAAAGCATACCGCAATACTATGCCGGGGACGCAATTTTCAAGGAAATATGCGAGACGGAGACTCCCCAGGGTGTAATTGCAGTAGCTAAAAAGCTTGAGTTTGATCTGGAGGAGGTTGTTACCAGGGATGAACTCTACGTTGTTTTGCTTCATGAAATAAGGGACCCGGGGAATGCCGGTACTATTATTAGGACGGCTGATGCCTGCGGCTTGGATGCGGTTCTTTTTTCAATAGGCAGTGTAGATTTATATAATGGAAAGACAATTAGAGCAACAATGGGTTCTTTGTTCCATATCCCTGTATTTCAGAATATTGATGCAGCAGAAGTGATTTCGGTATTCAGAGACAATAAAGTGGTCACGATTGGTGCGGACCCGCATAGCAGTACAAGTTGTATAGAGCTTCCATATTATAATAAATCTGCAATAATAATAGGAAATGAGTCTCAAGGACTTGACGGTGGCATACAAGCTGCGCTTGACTATAAAGTAAAGATTCCGATGCCCGGGAAGGCGGAATCCCTTAATGCAGGAATAGCTGCATCAATATTGATGTACGAGTTTTATGTGAGGAAGAAGCATTAAAGGTGACTAAGCGTACAACTCTTTGCGATAAGTAATAAAACCTAAAATTGTCCTCTTGTAATGTCACGTGTTAGAAACAGTTGGTGTATCGCAAAATAATAATTTTGTAAACATTTGATATAGAGGGAGGATAAAACTGGTATATATTGAATTATATATAAATAATTCAAAAATACGGAGTGGTATGATGATATTTAAAACAAACACCTGTGCTTTGTATGGGATCGAAGGAAACGTTATTGAAGTAGAAACGGACCTGTCTAACGGGTTACCGGGATTTGACATTGTAGGGCTTCCTGATGCAGCGGTGAGGGAGTCAAGGGAAAGGGTAAGAGCTGCAATTAAAAACTCAGGCTTCCGATTCCCGCAAAAAAGGGTTACCATTAATCTTGCACCTGCCGGCATAAGAAAGGAAGGTTCCGTATTTGACCTTGCAATTGCCGCAGGCATACTTAGTGCCTCTATGTACATATTAAAAGAAGAATTGGATGGCTATGCCTTTCTGGGGGAACTTTCACTGGACGGTACCGTTAAGGGAATAAACGGGATACTGCCCATGTGCCTTTCTTTAAAAAACAATAACATAAAAAAAATAATACTGTCAAAGGATAATGCCGATGAAGCTGCTCTTGTAAACGATATGGAGATTTATCCTGTATTAAGCATTTCAGAAATGGTTAGATTCTTAAATGGGAAAATAGAAATATTACCTCACAAGGTGGATTTAAGATCAATGTTTTTATCCGACAGGGACGAGGAGTATGATTTTGCAGATGTGAGGGGCCAGGAAACGGCAAAAAGAGCATTAGAGATTGCGGCAGCAGGGGCTCATAATGTTATTATGCTTGGCCCTCCGGGTTCCGGCAAAACCATGCTGGCAAGGAGATTGCCTTCTATACTGCCGGAGATGTCCTTTGAGGAAAGTCTTGAAGTAACTAAAATATACAGTATTGCTGGACTGCTTAAGGACAGGCGCTGCCTCATTACAAAAAGGCCATTCCGGTCACCTCATCATACAATGTCAGCCGCCTCGCTTATAGGAGGGGGTAAGGTGCCCCACCCCGGAGAAGTATCCCTGTCTCATTATGGTGTGCTATTTTTGGATGAGATGCCTGAATTCCACAAAAATGTTCTCGAGGTTCTGCGGCAGCCTTTGGAAGATGAATGTGTTACAATTTCCAGAATTAACTGCTCAATAACATATCCTGCAAAGTTCATTCTTGTCAGCTCAATTAATCCTTGTCCCTGCGGCTTTTATGGAGATGAATCAGGAAAATGCTCCTGCAGCCCCCTTCAAATAAAAAACTACCTGGGAAAAATATCAGGGCCCCTTATGGACAGAATAGACTTGCAAATTGAAGTACCTTCCTTAAATTTCAATGATGTATCCGGAAGCCCCAAAGGGGAAAGCTCAGCCAATATAAACAAAAGAATAAACAAAGCAAGAAAACTTCAATTGGAAAGATATAAGGGTGAAGGAATATATTTTAATTCACAGCTTAAGCCAAAACAGATGTCTGCTTATTGTGCAATCGGCAAACAGGAAAAAGACCTTCTCAAAAATGCATTTGACAAGTTTAACCTAAGCGCAAGGGCGTATAACAGAATATTAAAAGTCGCCAGGACGATAGCAGACTTGGAAGGCAATGACAATATAAAAGCGGATCATATTGCAGAAGCCATACAATACAGGAGTTTAGAGAGGAAATATACTTTATAGAATAGAGCCTGCCATGGGCCTTTTCCGAAGGGAAGCCCCGGCAGAGGCATAACCAAAGCCAGAAATTTACTCTACAATTTATGCTTTTCTATGTAATAAAATAACCGGCAGTTAATGCTGCCGATTATAAATAGGAGGGGGAAGAATTAATATTTGTTATCTTTGTTGTTATTATTATATCAAACTATTGTTACAAAGCTGTTATCACGTTGTGACAATTGTATTAAGAATGTAAATAAATTGTATCCAAATCATGCTTTGGGAAGATATAAGTTACATTTGGGATAATGCGACGCAACACACTATTATGCAAATAATAACTTTGAAGAGAGGGGTTTATATGCGTGAAAAAAAATATACCATATGGCTTTCCTCCGTTCCCGGGATAGGCAGCATAAGCTGCTTGAACCTTATCAGGCATTTTGGCTCTGCAGAAAATGTATACCAATGCTCATTTTCAGAGCTTATGGCTTCGGGAATTATAAAGGAGAAGGTTGCAAATAAAGTTATAGGACACAGAAATATCGGAGATACTGATGAATATCTAAAAGTAATGAAAAAAAACAATATTAAGGTTTATACCGTATTTGAAGATGGGTACCCTGAGAACTTAAAAAACATATATGATCCGCCCCCGGTCCTTTATGTGAAGGGAAGTTTGACAGAGGGGGATTCTTCTGCAGTAGCCATCGTGGGTTCAAGAAAGGCAAGCGATTACGGGCTGAAGGTGGCGCACAGGATAGCATCCAGACTTGCTGAATTGGGCATAACAATAGTAAGTGGAATGGCCCTTGGGATTGACTCTGCAGCACATAAAGGAGCCCTTTCGACAAAGGGGAGAACAATAGCGGTATTCGCCTGTGGTCATAAATATATATATCCGGCATCCAATTATAAATTATGCGAAGACATACAAAAATGCGGTGCTATAATTACGGAATATCCCTTTGATACGGAAGCGTTTGCACCTCATTTCCCTGCAAGAAACAGGATAATAAGCGGAATGTCTTTAGGGGTTATTATAGTAGAAGCAGGAGAAAAAAGCGGGTCATTGATAACAGCTGATTTTGCCCTCGAACAGGGAAGAGAAGTTTTTGCCGTTCCAGGGAACATTACCTCCCAAAATAGTAAGGGTACCAATGCATTGATAAAAAATGGAGCAAAGCTTGTCAGCAAAATAGAAGATATAACCGAAGAATTAAACCTTGGCACACTGTGCAGGGTAAGAAGTACTGATAAAGATCCGGAGAAATCGGAAATAAGCGCCGAAGAAGCACATATACTTGATTTTCTTAAAATAAAGGGCGGCAGCAGAGATGATATCTCTTCTGCAACGGGGCTGAATCCGGGCAAAGTCATGGCTTCCCTGACAACACTTGAAATTAAAGGGATGATTCAACAGTTTGGTGGAACTTACCATTTAGTTTGATTTTTGCTAATTTTCTGTTATAATATGACTTGAATTTTTAAATGAGGTGAATTGTTTGAAAACATCTTTGATTATTGTTGAGTCACCTGCCAAAGTAAAAACGATAAAGAAGTTTCTGAACTCCAGTTACAGGGTGGAAGCATCAATGGGCCATATAAGGGATTTGCCCAAGAGTCAGCTGGGTATTGATTTGGAAAACAATTTTGAGCCTAAGTATATTACCATACGGGGTAAAGGGGAGATTACAGAAAAGCTTCGAAAAGAAGCCAAAGCATGCGATAACATTTTCCTTGCTACTGACCCTGACAGAGAGGGGGAAGCTATTTCCTGGCATCTGGCAAAGATACTCAACCTGGACACAAAGAGGATCGTCAGGATTGAGTTTAATGAAATAACAAAGACCGCGGTTACGGCAGCTTTGAAAAACCCAAGAGAATTGAATTTTAATGTCATAAATGCACAGCAGGCCAGAAGAGTGCTTGACAGGCTGGTGGGATACAAGATCAGCCCTTTATTATGGAAAAAGGTAAAGAAAGGGTTGAGTGCGGGCAGAGTTCAATCTGTAGCCGTAAGGCTTATCTGTGACAGGGAGGATGAAATACGGGCATTTATTCCAAAAGAATATTGGTCTCTTATAGCAAAGCTTAGTGAACTAAGTTCCAAAAAAAATTTTGACGCAAAATTTTATGGCACGGAAAATGAAAAGATAGAAATTCCAAACAAAACTAAAATGGACAAAATACTTGAAGAGCTTAAAAATGCTATATATACAGTCAGAAAAATAAAAAAAGGGGAAAAAAGAAGGAGCGCTCCCAACCCGTTTATTACAAGCACCCTTCAGCAGGAGGCCCACAGAAGGTTTGGATTTACCACTAAGAGGACAATGATAGTGGCACAGCAGCTTTATGAGGGTGTAGATATTCAGGGTGAGGGCACGGTTGGGCTTGTTACATATATACGAACAGATTCGACCAGGATATCAGAGGAGGCCAAAACTGATGCCGCAAAATACATCACAGAAAAATATGGGAAAAATTATCTGGAAAGTGAAACCAGGCAGGATAAACCAAAAAAGAACATTCAGGATGCTCATGAAGCCATAAGGCCTTCTTCAGTGTTCAGAGAGCCGGAAAACATAAAGGGCTCCCTTGAAAGAGATCAGTACAGGTTATATAAGCTTATTTGGGAAAGGTTTGTGGCAAGCCGGATGAAGCCTGCCGTATTTGATACAGTTACTGCGGATATTGAAGCAAAGGGCTACATTTTTAAGGCCCGGGGGAGCGTCATGAAGTTTGCCGGATTTATGAGCCTCTATAGGGACGAGGGAGATAATAAGGAAGAAGAGGAAGTATCGCTTCCCGACCTTTCTGAGGGGCAGACAGTGAAGCTTAGAAAATTGGATCACAAGCAGCACTTTACAGAACCGCCCTTAAGATTTACTGAAGCAACAATTGTAAAAGCCCTGGAGGAAAAGGGCATCGGAAGGCCAAGCACATATGCACCGATAATATCTACTGTGCTGGCAAGGGGATATGTGGTCCGGGACAAGAAATTTCTTATTCCTACAGATTTAGGGGAAAAGGTTACCGGAATAATGAAGGAGTATTTTACAAATATAGTGGATGTTGAATTTACTGCAAATATGGAGGGAAAGCTTGATAAGATCGAAGAAGGGGAGACTGAATGGGTACAGGTGATCCGTGAATTTTACCAGCCCTTTGAGGTGACTCTACACAGCGCCGAGGAAAGTGTCGGGAAAATTGAGATTCAGGATGAAGTAAGTGATGTGATATGCGAGCTTTGCGGAAGGAATATGGTATATAAGCAGGGAAAATTCGGAAAATTCCTTGCATGTCCCGGTTTTCCCGATTGCAGGAATACAAAAGCAATAGTTGAAAGCACTGGTATTAATTGCCCGAGGTGTCCGGGGGAGATCATTGCAAGGAAAACCAGGAAGGGCAAAAAGTTTTACGGTTGCAGCAGATATCCCGAGTGCAGCTTTGTCAGCTGGGATGAGCCGATAGCTGATAAATGCCCGGAATGCGGCAGCCTCATGGTAAAGAAATACATGAGAAAGGGTTTGGAATACAGATGTACAAACGAATCCTGCGGTTTTAGGCGGGCAGAAAATAAGAAGGTGAATAGTGTTGAATGACCATGTGAATATTATAGGAGCAGGTTTAGCCGGCAGCGAAGCGGCATGGCAAATCGCAAGCAGAGGCATCAGGGTAAAGCTCTATGAAATGAGACCGGTACGCAATACACCGGCACATCATACAGACAAGTTTGGCGAGTTGGTCTGCAGCAATTCTTTTCGTGCAAGACAGCTGGAAAATGCAGTGGGACTTCTTAAGGAAGAAATGCGCAGACTTGGTTCCCTTATTATGGAATGTGCCGATAACAAAGCTTTGCCTGCAGGAGGAGCACTGGCAGTCGATAGAGAGGGCTTTTCCCAGGAAATTACTGACAAAATCACTAATCATCCAAATATTGAGATAATAAGGGAAGAGATCACAGAGATACCTAAGGGGGATTATGTAATTGTGGCAACCGGCCCTCTTACCTCGGAAAAGTTTTCTGAGAATATCAGTCTTCTTCTGGAAAGCGATTATTTGTACTTTTACGATGCTGCTGCTCCCATAGTAACCTATGATTCAATCAATCAGGAGAAGGTATTTAAAGCATCAAGATATGACAAAGGAGACAATGATTATATTAATTGCCCGATGACTTCGGAAGAATACAGGAGATTCCACAAGGAACTTATCAGCGCAGAGGTCGCTCCCATTAAAAGTTTTGAAAAAGAGGTCGTTTTTGAAGGCTGCATGCCCGTTGAAACAATGGGAAAACGGGGACCAAAAACATTACTTTTTGGTCCCCTAAAGCCTGTTGGTCTCATTGACCCGAGGACAGGCAAGCAGCCCTACGGTGTAGTGCAGTTAAGACAGGACAATGAAAAAGGTACCCTGTACAACATTGTAGGGTTTCAGACACATTTGAAATGGGGAGAACAAAAGAGGGTGTTCAGTATGATACCCGGCCTTGAGGACGCAGAATTTGTAAGGTATGGTGTAATGCACAGAAACACTTTTATTAATTCGCCTAAAGTATTAAAACCCACCCTTCAGTTTCAGGGCAGCGATAATATATTTTTTGCAGGACAGCTTACAGGGGTTGAAGGTTATGTTGAATCAGCTTCTTCGGGATTAGTTGCGGGAATTAATATGTCAAGAGTTATAAGGGGCATGAAGCCCATTATCTTTCCTGATACAACGTCTCACGGGGCTTTGTGTCGTTACATAACGGATAGTACCATAAAGGTTTTTCAACCAATGAACGTAAACTTTGGTATATTTCCGCAGCCGGAGTATACAATTAAGAATAAAAAGGAAAAAAGTAGCTATTATGCAGGAAGGGCCCTAAAGGACCTGGATATGTTTATTCATTCGGAGTTAAATGGTTGAAATCTGTAAATCCTTATGTTATATTTGGCTTAGCAAGTTTTTTGACTTTTATGAATATTAGTTCATTTTTGTTAAATATGGAGGGAATTATGTTTCACGGGACCACAATAGCGGCAGTAAAACGGGATGGAAAGGGTGCAATTGCAGGTGATGGGCAGGTTACATTAAGCCAAAGCACTATAATAAAGTCCACTGCTAAAAAAGTCAGAACACTGTTTGGCGGCAAGGTGCTTATTGGTTTTGCCGGCTCAGTATCAGATGCTTTTACATTATCCGATAAATTGGAAGAAAAGCTGGAGCAGCATAGCGGCAATCTTAAGAGAGCCGCAATTGAGCTGGCGAAGGATTGGAGAAGGGATAGGATATTAAGGCAATTGGAGGCCATGCTGATTGCTATGGATAATGAATCACTCCTTGTTATTTCAGGAAGCGGTGAGGTAATAGAACCAGATGATGGTGTAGTAGCTATAGGCTCGGGAGGAAATTATGCACTGGCTGCAGCAAAGGCCCTTATTCAGAATACTGCCCTTTCACCAACCGAAATTGCCCGGAAATCATTAGAGATAGCATCTACAATATGCGTTTTTACCAACAATAACATAATAGTCGAGGAATTATAGGAGGATCCTATGAATGAGCTGACCCCGAAACAAATAGTATCAGAACTGGACAAATACATTATAGGACAGGACAAGGCCAAAAAATCCGTAGCTGTAGCATTGCGTGACAGGTACAGAAGGAACCTTCTTGAAGATGAAATGAGGGCGGAGATCACTCCCAAAAATATATTAATGATAGGCCCCACTGGGGTCGGAAAAACGGAAATAGCCAGAAGAATAGCCAAATTGGTCAATGCTCCTTTTATTAAAGTCGAGGCAACGAAGTTTACCGAAGTAGGCTATGTAGGAAGGGATGTAGAATCAATAATAAGGGATTTGATAGAATTCTCGGTCAGAATGGTCAAAGCCGAGAAGATTTCCCAGGTGAATGAGAGGGCCTTTGATATGGCTGCAGAGAAGGTATCGGAAATATTGGTGCCCTCGGCTCACAAAAGCAATACTCACCAAAACCCCTTTGAAATGTTGTTTAATTACGGTGGTAACAAGGAAGAAGAAAATGAGGCAGCAAAACAAAAAGATGATGCTCTGGCGGATAACCGCTACTATGTAATGCAGAAGATCAAGAGCGGAGAGCTGGATAAACAGATTATTGAAGTTGAAATAGAGGACTCTTCGGGACATAACATAGAAATGCTCTCAGGGCCTGGTATGGATCAAATGAGTATTAACCTTCAGGATATGTTCGGGGGCATATTGCCAAAGAAGACAAAAAGAAGGAAGGTAACAATCAAGGAGGCATTGAAGCTCCTGACCCAGCAAGAAGCGCAAAAGCTTATAGATATGGATGATGTTATTGAGGAAGCCATTAAAAAGGCAGAGGAGCGCGGAATAATTTTTATAGATGAAATTGACAAGATTGCCGGAAAAAGCTACGGAAATGGGCCTGATGTGTCCAGAGAAGGCGTACAGAGGGATATACTGCCGATAGTGGAAGGAAGCACTGTAATAACCAGATACGGTCCCGTTAAGACCGACTATATGCTGTTTATTGCTGCCGGCGCTTTTCATGTATCAAAGGTTTCGGATTTGATACCGGAGCTTCAGGGAAGATTTCCTGTAAGGGTAGAGCTTTCCAGCCTGAATGAAGAGAATTTCAAGGAGATTCTGACTAAACCCAATAATGCATTGATCAAACAGTACAAGGCTTTGCTCGGAACAGAAGGAATAAATGTGACTTTTGAAGAGGCTGCAATTTCTGAATTGGCATCTGTTGCAGCATTTATGAACGAACAATATGAAAATATCGGGGCGAGAAGGCTTTACACAGTAATGGAAAAGCTTTTTGAAGACATATCCTTTGAAGCTCCCGAAATGGGAAGGGATAGCCTGACAATTACAAAGGAATATGTTGACGAAGCACTGATGTACGATATCAAAAGAAAAGACACAAGTAACTACATTATTTGAATGGGCAATAAATGCCATTTATTGCTGCAAATGCAGCGCATATATGCAGGACAGGTTCTTTAAATAACAAAAGACCCCTTTTGAAATCTTGCTATTATAAGGAGGAAAATATGGGCTCTACACTATTGGAAAAAATGAGGAAAGTAAGTAAAGTGCTGCAGACGTCGGGTTCACAGTCTGTATCCTTCCATGACCTGAGCCATGCGCTCAGTGAGGTTTTGAACGCAAATGTATATATATTGAGTAGGAAAGGCAGGATCCTGGGGTATGCACTGGGTACCGCAAAAGAATGCGATTACTTGGTAAATGAACTTTTGGCGGACGAGCGATTTCCAGATGAATATAACAAATCTTTGCTCGTCTATCACGATACAAGAGCGAATCTTATTAACAGGGAAAATATATGCGTAATTGACAATAGTGCAAAATGCGGCATGGGCACGAAATATTCTACAATAGTACCGGTAAACGGCAGTGGGGAAAGGCTTGGCACTGTTATACTGGGCAAGTATAATGAAGAGTTTACAGAGGGGGATTTGGTTATAGCCGAATATGGGGCCACTGTAGTAGGTTTGGAGATTCTGAGATCCAAGAATGATGAAATTGAAGAAGAAGCCAGAAAGAAGGCAGTTGTGCAAATGGCAATAGGAACCCTTTCCTATTCCGAGCTTGAGGCGATAGAACATATCTTCAGAGAGCTTGAAGGAAATGAGGGCCTTCTTGTTGCAAGTAAAATTGCGGACAAGGTTGGAATAACAAGATCGGTGATCGTAAATGCATTGAGAAAATTCGAAAGTGCAGGGGTTATCGAATCAAGGTCCCTGGGGATGAAAGGGACCCATATCAGGATCTTAAACGACAAGCTTCAGGAGGAACTCAAAAAGATCAAATAGCTATGCCGAATACACTTAAGGTATTGTATCAGGGTATAGAGCAAATTCTATGGTA
>CAYURW010000033.1:0-10469 GCA_964447145.1 uncultured Clostridiaceae bacterium | reverse complement strand
TAATACAAAGAATTAGTTTAGCCGAAGCTTTAACTAATTCTTTTTGTATTGGGGTTATCGCGCTAATTAATTAGTGCACAGCTCCTTTTGTAAATACGAGTGAATCCCATTGATTTAGGTGCCCGCGCCAGAATTTCATTTAGAAAAGGTGCATGGAATCAAATGTGGAGTAAGACGCATTTTTCCGATAATGTAAAATGAATAGTGCGAAATATAGTTAAATAAAATGTTAGAATAACAAAGGAAATATAAGGTTTATGTCGAAATATAAACTGATATATATATATTTTTACATTTTAGGATAGACATTGAATAATGTATTAGAGATACTCATAGGAAAGGCAGGGGTATACCTGCAGAGGAGGTTGTTCCGATGATTGACAAAATAGGCAATAAAAGCCTGATGCTTGAAAGGGCTCTTGATGCAGCTTGGCTGAGGAATGAGGTAATTTCAAACAACATAGCAAATGTTAATACTCCAAACTTCAAAAAATCTAGTGTCAGATTTGAGGAACTATTAGTTGGAGCATCAGATACATTCCAAATATCGGCCACAAAAAAGGACAGTAGATTTTTGCCAATAGGAAAGGACAATAAAATGGCAATCTCACCTATGGTTATCCAGGAGAATTCTACCTCTATGCGCAGAGATGGCAATAATGTGGATATAGATGTCGAAATGGCTGAACTGGCCAGGAATACCATAAAATACAATGCACTGATCGCTCAGATGTCGAAGGAGTTCGGCAAAATTAAATTAGCAATTAACGGGAGGTAATAATAATGGCTTTCTTAAACTCAATTACTATTAGTGCTTCCGGTTTGACTGCAGAAAAACTAAGAATGGATATAATATCCAGGAATATAGCCAATGTCAACACAACAAGAACTGCAAACGGAACTCCCTACAGAAGGCAGGTGGCTGTTTTTCAGGAAGAAGACAGACCGGCGGTTTTTAGTGATTTTTTGAACGATGCCAGCAGGAATCTCATAGGATCGGGGGTTAAAGTATCCGGCATCATAGAAGACAAATCACCCTTCAAGTCGGTTTATGACCCGGGACATCCGGATGCGGATGAAAAGGGTTATGTAAAGATGCCGAATATTGATATAATGACAGAAATGGTGAATATGATATCTGCAAGCAGGGCATATGAGGCAAATGTTACCGCAATCAATTCTGCAAAGGGCATGGCAATGAAGGCCCTGGAAATAGGCAGAGGATAAGACGGAGGATAGGATATGAAAGTTGATTTTCCAATACAGAACCTTAACATTGGTGCAGGAATCAAGAACGAAGCAGCCCTAAAAGACAAAGTACCCTTCATGGATTTTTTGAACAATGCAATTCAGGAAACAAATAGGCTTCAATTGGAATCGGAACGTTTGAATGAGGCCTTTGCAATGGGAAAGAAGGATAATCTGCATCAAGTGATGATTGCCGCAGAAAAGGCAGATATTGCCCTTCAATTTACAATACAGATCCGGAACAAGATTCTGGAAGCATATCAGGAAATAATGAGGATGCCTGTTTAGAAATACTTAAGAAGCAGTATAGTCTGCACTAGTAACGTGAGGTGATTGAATGGGCGAGTTTTTCAATAGATTAAAAATGGGCTTCAGTGAGTTTTGGGGGGGCCTCGAAAAGGGCCATAAAGTAAGGATAGTAATTGCTTCCGTATTATCCGTTGTATTGATAATCAGCCTTGTTGCATATGTAAGCCGTCCGCAAATGGATATATTATATTCAAACTTGTCGCAATCCGATGCGGGAATAATTCTTTCAAGGCTTAAAGAGATGAATATCAATACGAGAATCAGCGGTACTACAATATATGTTCCCAGAGAAAGAGTGGACGAGCTAAGGGCACAGTTGGCCGTTGAAGGGCTGTTTGGCGAAGATTCTATTTATCCGGAGGATACCAAAGCTTCTATTTATGAGACCAGTGATGAAAAGAACCAAAGGTACCTTATAGCAAAACAGAATAAGCTCAAAAAAGGGCTTAAGGCTATCAAGGGTGTTGAATATGCAGATGTCAACCTCTATATACCTGAAGACCAGACATTTATTATTGACCAAAATAGCAATGAAGCTACTGCTTCCTTAATTATAAAAATGAAACCCGGATACCCTCCTCTTGACAGAAATCAGGTCAATGGCATTGTCCAGTATATTTCGCGTAGTGTCAAGGGCCTCCAGCCGGACAAGGTGTCAATAATCGATGAAAATGGAAGGTCTCTAGTCCCTGATTTGGGGACTCCCAATGCATTGATCTCGTCGCAGATGGAAATGCAGGAAGCGGTCAAAAACAATATAGAAAAAAGCATTACAAAATTCCTGGAAGCACCATTCGGGATGAACAACGTAAGGATCACCGCAGCAGTGAAGCTTGACTTCAATAATGTGACAAGGGATGTAGTTACATATACCGCCCCTGATACGGAAAGGAATGCAGGTATCGTAAGGAATATGCAGGACATAAAAAAAGAATGGGTGGATGCGGCACCCGGGGGTGTTCCCGGTACTGACAGTAATATAGACATTAATCAATATGCTGAGATTGATGAGTCAAAAGCTCAGTATAACGAAGCGAGCTCCATTGTTAATTATGAAATTAATGAAATCAGGGAGCAAATCGTTAGAGAAATGGGGAATATCCAATCCCTGTCAGTTTCTGTACTTATCAATGAAAACAACCTTAATGAGGAAGCATTGGCAAACCCAGATGAACTGATATCAAAAGTAAAGGAATTGGTTGACTATTCCATACAGGGCTTTAATTATGAGGTACCACTGAATACTGACGGTACCAATAAAGATGTCGTCAAAATCGCACTTATGAAATTCGATACAAAACTGGAAGATGATTTTAATAGAGCTAAGGAAATGGATGCAAGGAATCAGAGAAGAGAATTTTATGTTATGATTGCTACCGCTGTTGCTGCAGTGCTTATATTTGCCGCCGCTATGTTCCTTCTTCTCAGGAAAAGGATAGGAGGTCAGGAAGCTGTCTCATATGCTAAAGTCAGTCCCGGCAGAACTATCCCGGTGAGTGACGAGAGCCAGGAACTGATTGCAGAAATCGAAACAGATGACAAGAACGAATTAAAGAAAAAGATAGAAAAATTTGTAGGACAGAAGCCGGAGACAGTTGCTCAGCTCTTAAAAACCTGGCTTAGCGAGGAGTAGGGGGGTAGAGATGGTGAGGGGCATAAAAGGCAGTTTAAGTGGTAAACAAAAATCGGCAGTTCTATTAATAACTTTGGGACCGGAAAAGTCGGCAGCTATATTTAAGCATCTCAAAGATGAAGATATAGAACAGCTCACTTTGGAAATTGCCAACATGAGGACTGTTACTCCTGAAGAGAAGGAAGAGGTATTGGGCGAATTCTATCAGATATGTGTTGCACAGGAGTATATTTCCGAGGGCGGAATATCATATGCAAAAGAAATACTTGAAAGGGCTTTGGGAGGTCAAAAGGCTCTAGATGTCATTAACAGGCTTACCGCTTCCCTTCAGGTTAGGCCCTTTGATTTTGTGAGGAAAGCAGACCCGGCGCAAATACTGAATTTTATACAGGGAGAGCATCCTCAGACTATTGCGCTTATTTTGGCATACCTCAAGCCGCAGCAAGCTGCTGCAATAATATCCTCCCTTCCCCAGGACAAGCAGGCAGATGTTGCCAGAAGGGTAGCTATCATGGATAGGACATCTCCTGAGGTAATCAAGGAAATAGAGAAAATTCTGGAACGCAAGCTTTCTTCAATGGTTATACAGGACTATACAATTGCAGGGGGGCTGGCTGCAATTGTCGATATACTCAATTCCGTGGACCGCGGCACCGAGAAGTTCATCATGGAGACCCTGGAAGTTCAGGATTCAGACCTGGCAGAGCAAATAAGGAAGAGAATGTTCGTATTTGATGATATTGTCACCCTTGACAACAGATCAATTCAGAGAGTCACAAGAGAAGTTGAAAACAGCGATTGGGCATTGGCACTTAAAAATGCAAATGAAGAGGTAAAAAAGGCAATTTACAGCAATATGTCAAAACGTCTTGCCGAGATGATCAGAGAGGATATGGACTATATGGGGCCCGTAAGGCTGCGGGATGTTGAAGAAGCACAGCAGAAAATCGTAAATATAATAAGGAAGCTGGAGGATGCAGGAGAAATCGTAATTTCCAGAGGAGGAGGGGATGAAATTATTGTCTAAAATATATAAATCTGCTTCCATTTTCATAGGTTCTCCCAAGCATGTTGTAAATGATTTTAACGAAGAAATGCTGAACTCCGGGGAAGATGCAGCTAGGGTAAAAAGATCCGATTTCCCGGAACCGGGCGATGATGCAAATGCAATAATAGAAGATGCAAAACAAATGTACCTGAATATAATCGAAGAAGCAAACACTGAAGCAAAAAAAATACTCGAGGCAGCTTACGGGGAAGCACAGAGGCTTGCATCGGCATCAATGGAGGATGGTTATAAGGAAGGCTTTGAAAATGGGTATCTTGCAGGGAAGGAAGAGGCCCAATCAATAATTGATGAAGCTTCTGCCACACGGGAATTTCTTGATGTCAGACGTGAGAACCTTTATAAGGAAGCAGAAGAAAATATTTTAACGCTGATTATGGATATTGCCAGGAAAATAATCGGCGAAGAATTCAGTTATAATGAAGAAGCACTTCTTATTCTCATAAATAATGCCCTGCAAAAATGTGCCTTTAAGGAAAGTCTCGTCTTGAAAGTCTCTCCTGATGATATTGATTTCGCATTGAAGAACAAAAATAATATTTGCATGATGGTTGAAGGCCTGTCAGATATTGATATAGTGCCGGACTTGTCCCTTTCAAAAGGGAGTTGCATCATTGAAACTCCCTCCGGTGATATTAATTCCGGAATAGATATTCAGATGTCAGAAATAAAGAGAATTTTTACTTATTTGCTGAGAAATGAGTGACTAATCATGAAGGGTATTGATTTTAAGAAATATAAAAATGCATTGGAAGAAAGTGATTTAGTAAAGTATACCGGTCACGTTTCACAGGTTGTCGGGTTAACTATTGAATCCCGGGGACCTGCTGTAAATCTGGGGGAAATATGCAATATTTATCCCGTTAAGGGAAGTTTCCCCATAAAGGCGGAAGTTGTGGGCTTCAAAGAAAACATAGTATGTCTGATGCCTTTGGGCAATATGAGCGGTGTAGGCCCCGGAAGCATAATTGAGGCCACCGGAGAGAGCCTGTCAATAAAAGTGTCGGAGGATATGTTAGGAAGGGTCATTGACGGCCTGGGGGGAATAATTGACGGTAAGGACGGCATAAATAACGGCATATTATATCCAATTGAAAGCAAGCCTCCTAACCCTATTACAAGGAAAATAATAACAGAAATCCTTCCGGTGGGGGTAAAAGCAATTGATGGGCTCCTTACAATAGGAAAGGGTCAAAGGATAGGGATATTTTCGGGCAGTGGTGTTGGGAAAAGTACATTAATGGGAATGATTGCAAGAAATACCAAGGCTGATGTCAACGTAATAGGATTGATTGGAGAACGAGGAAGAGAGGTCAGGGAGTTTATAGAAAACGACCTTCAAGAGGAAGGGCTCTCGCGTTCGGTGGTAGTAGTTGCAACATCTGATCAGCCTGCTCTCATAAGACTCAAGGCTGCACAGCTTGCCACTTCAGTGGCTGAGTTTTTTAGAGACAGGGGAAAAGACGTAATGCTTATGATGGATTCCCTTACACGTTTTGCTATGGCCCAGAGGGAAATAGGTCTTGCTCTTGGTGAACCTCCGGTTACAAGGGGATACACACCTTCGGTTTTTGCGGTCATGCCAAAGCTTCTGGAAAGGTCAGGAACTTCGGAAAAGGGGACAATAACGGGTCTGTACACTGTGCTTGTTGATGGGGATGATATGAATGAACCTGTCACCGATACCGTAAGAGGCATACTTGACGGGCATATAGTGTTATCAAGGGATTTAGCCAACAGGAATCATTACCCTGCAATTGATGTGTTGTCAAGTGTGAGCAGAGTTATGCCGAATATTATTAATGAAGAACACCAGAGAAATGCCAATGAGATAAAGAGCATTCTGTCTGTATATCGAAGCGCCGAGGACCTTATTAACATAGGGGCCTATGTGGGGGGCAGCAACAGAAACATTGACAGGGCCATAGAAAAAATAGAGGCTATAAACAATTTTCTTAATCAGGAAGTAAAAGAAAAGTTTGAAATTGAGCAGGTATTGGATACCATGAAAAAAATAGTATCATAGGAGAAACTCATGGCGATATATAGGTTCAAACTGCAAAAACTGCTGGATTATAAAACAAGTATTGAAGAAAAAAAGAAAAATGAGCTGGGCATTGCGGTCCAAAGGCTCGAAAAAGAAAAGCGCAGGCTTGATGAGCTAAAACAAAAATTAAGTGAATCGGATAATACATTTAAAAAAGAAGCATCAGCGGGTATGACAGTAAATAAACTAAAGATATTGCGGGATTATATCGATTATTATAAGAGAAGCATAAAAAGTCAGAGAGTCAGGATCAAAATGGCTGAGGACTATCTTGCATCATGCAGAGAAGAGCTTGTAAAGGCAACCCGGGAGAAAAAAATGATAATAAAACTTAAAGAAATAGATCATAGTAAATTTTTATACAATGAGCAGAAAAAAGAAGAAAAAATTGTCGACGACCTTGTTTCTTTCAAAGAGAGCAACAACAATGCATAGGGGGATATAATCATGACCCAACAGTCGGAAGACAGTGCAATACAGAACGGACCCAGGAAAGCAGCCCCAGAAGGAAATGGAAAGACCGGTCAAAAACGAAATAAAAATAAGAAGAAAAAGGGAAGCACCCTCATTCTTCTTTTAATAGTATTGATACTTGCTTCTATTGTGGTATTCGGTGCTGTCTTTTTTTTCAATTTTGGGGGGCTTAGGGAAGGGGCTTCCAACTGGGCAAGTAATATCCCGGTATTGGGAAAACTGGTGAAGCCCCTGATAGAAAATAAAAGCCCCGAACAAATTGCACGAGAAGAAATAGAATTGGAAAAAACTAATAATGAAATTAAATTAAAAGAAATAAGCGATCAAAAAAAAGAGCTTGACATAAGGGGCAAGGATATAGAGAACAAAGAAAAAGAGCTAGCTCAGAAAGAACTAAGAATAAACGAGATTCTACAAAAGTTAAATGATAAATTAATCAGTGTTCAAGAACAGGTCCAGTACCTTGAAAAGGTTGAAAATGCAAAAGCTGTGCAGATAATTATGAGCATGGATAATAAGGAATCGGCAGTTCAAGTCTTAAGAAATATGAAAAAGGAAAAGGCAGCTGCCATATTGGCTTTGATGGACCCCCTTCAAGCAGCTCAAATACTGGAAGACATTGCCGAGCCACAAACTGTAAAGGATGTGAATCCATAAGTGTAAAAAGCGGCATGGAACCGTTTTACATAAAGCTTCCATGCTGTCTTTATATTATTTTACAATGGAAGGAGGTGAAACAGTGGTATTCAATTTAGAACTAATGATGCCGATTAAAGCAGGCAAACCGCATAATGGCAAAACGTGCAGCCACACAGGGAACATCGGGGGTAAGGGATCCAGCTTTGAAAGTA
The DNA here is from genome assembly GCA_964447145.1 of uncultured Clostridiaceae bacterium. Taxonomy (GTDB): domain Bacteria; phylum Bacillota; class Clostridia; order Lutisporales; family Lutisporaceae; genus BRH-c25. Next base: position 2,841 of record CAYURW010000033.1, on the reverse strand, counting down.
TCCTCAGCCAGGCATCCGGAGAAATTCTAAAGGACACAGCGAGGCCGAAGAATGAAAAAGAATTGAAGAACGGGCCAATAGCTGACCTTTCTTCAGAGCCCAGAGTAAAAGACAAAAAAGGCAAAAGACCTGTTGAAATGACAGAGGGAACAGAGGAGGATATAAAGGGTACGAAGCCCGATTCAGGTACCGCAGCAGAGGAAACATCATATGCACCCATTCTTGCAGATAGCGGGAGTGTCCTGGCTTACTGCACCGGTAAATTTACGGAAGGATCAGAAGAAGCCCTGGAGGCCTGTACGATACTAGAATCGGAAGTTCCGGTGACCCAAATAAAGAGAGATGTGACGGAAATAATGGATACGGGGACAAAGCCGGACAAGGCTCCTATGATGCCGGAGATGGAATGGAAAGAGGCATGGGAAGAAGAGAACTCAGAAAGTGATAACCCGTACATTGATCTAAAAAAAGAAATTAGCGCGGTAATCGAAGAGATAATGGTAAGAAACAAAGAGGTAATGGGAAAAAACGAAGAAAAATTTGAGAAACTAATGGATGGCGGAGAACATGCAGTGGTAAGTACTGTAGACGATGAGGGTTCAATTGAAGAGGCTTTGGTAAAAATTCCAGGTAAAGATGGCAGTTACACGGCTGGGGAAAATGCAGAGGGAGTTCCTGCGGGAAAGAAAAAGATGGAGTCAAATACCCATCCTTCATATACCGCATCAAAAACCATAAGGGTAGCCAGGTCTGAATCGGCAGGAAGCAAAGATGAAGCAGGGAAGGCAGAAAATAGTAATGGCAAAGAAGCAATTGCCGGATCAAAGGATGAAAATGCCAATAGAGACCGATATGAAGGAGTGAGGAACAGTTTCAGGTTTGCTGAAAGAATTATGGGAGAGGCTAAAACAACAAAAGAGGAACAGGCTGGCATAGAAAATTTTTATTTGGAACATAAGCAGGTAATGGCAGAAGACAAGCAAAAAATATTGCAGAGCCAGGTTATCATGCCAAAGAGCCAATTGGTTGGCAAAAACGGAGTAATTAGCCAGATTGTTAAAAAAGCCGAGATAATTGCAGGGGATTTGAGACAGGAAATGAGAATCCAATTGGAGCCTGAGAATTTGGGAAAGCTTACGTTAAAGGTTTCTGTCGAAAAGGGACTGGTCACGGCAAAGTTTGTTGCTGAAAGCTATGAGGTTAAGCAGGCAATAGAGTCAGGCTTCAAAGAATTAAAGGACATGCTTCTTGAAAAGGGTTTGGCAGTACAAAACCTGAGTGTTTCCGTAGGGCAAGAACAAAAGGGCTATTTTAGGGACAACAGTTTTGGTTATTTCAGAGGCAAATCAAAATCAGGCAGCAGAGGCACCGGACCGGTAAGCGACTATGACAGCCCCATTGATACAAATATCATATCGGGTAAAGGCAATCCGTATATTGTACACACCGGTCAATTCGATCATAGGGCATAGGAGGTGAAAACATGGCGGTAAACGGAATCAGCGGGCAGTATTCTGAATACAGCAGCAAGGGCGAACCAAAGCCATTCAGCAGCAGTCTGGATAAGGATGCATTCCTGAGAATACTCGTGACTCAATTAAAATATCAAAATCCCCTTGAACCGACCACGGACAATGAGTTCATAGGGCAGATGGCACAGTTCAGCGCTCTTGAGCAATCTCAGAATACAAACAAAACTATAAAGGTCAACTCTGCAGGCAATTTAGTGAATAAGCTGGTAAAGGTTAACTATAAGGCTGATGATTCTAAGGAAACAAAAGAATTTATTGGCCTGGTGGAAAAGGTTGTGATCAAAAACAATGATGTATATCTGACTGTAGACTCCCTGGGCACCAAATTTGACGTTAAGCTTGATGATGTCAAAGAAGTGACAGAACTCGAAAACTCTGTCGAGCAGATATATCTTATGAATCAAACCATGAGGAGCAATGCCGCTTTCAATCTTCTGGGGAAAAGCATTAAAGGCACTTATAAAGAGGTAGAATTGGCGGATGGAGTAAAAAGGACCAAAGTAAAGGAAATTGAAGGAATAGTGGAAAAGGTCAGAAAAGACGGAACGTCAATATATCTGGCAGTCAACGGAAAGGAAATATATCTGGAAGATGTGACAGAAGTTAATTAAGCATTAAGAGGGTGAGTCAAGTGAGTGTGATTTATAATAACAAACCCATATTGCCAATCGGCAAACCCATACCGGCTCAAAAACCTGCAGATAAGAAGGAAACCGCAGGTGCTGGATTTGAAACAATATTCAGGTCGGAGCTTGAAAGGCAAAATGGGGTAAAATTTTCAAAACATGCAATAGAAAGGCTGCAGACGAGAAATATAACCCTCACCGGGGAGGACCTGGGAAAGATAAATGAGGCTGTAAACAAAGCAGCGGAGAAGGGTGTCAAAGAGACGCTGATTATAATGGGAAACTCAGCCTTCATAGCAAATGTGAAAAATAAGATGATCATAACCGCTGCTGTTGAAGAAAACCTCAAGAACAATGTGTTTACCAACATTGACGGTGCAGTGATAATATAAGCCGGACCTTTTTAAGGAGGCTTAGCCTTTCGGAATGACAGAAGAAAGGTATCTAAAACTTAAAGGAGGTCATTAATTATGATGAGATCCATGTTTTCCGGGGTATCCGGACTAAGAGCCCACCAGCTCAAGATGGATACTATCGGCAACAACATAGCAAACGTAAATACTGTAGGTTATAAGTCACAAAGAGCGACATTCCAGGAAGTGTTCAACCAAACCCTGAGAGGAGCAGGTTCACCCCAGGCAGGCAAAGGTGGTACCAACCCACAGCAGGTCGGCCTCGGTATA
>CAYURW010000032.1:22193-25999 GCA_964447145.1 uncultured Clostridiaceae bacterium | reverse complement strand
GCCATACTGAGAATGAATGACATTAAATCGGTTACGGTCGTCAGGATGGAAGTGCCTTGCTGCGGCGGAATTGAAAACGCAGTAAAAAAGGCGCTCCTGGAAAGCGACAAACTTATCCAATGGCAGATAATAACCATATCAGCTGACGGAAGGATACTGGAGGACTAAACTCCGGTATCCTTTCCTCTCATTATATCCTCTGCACCTCCGGATTGCTTGCATATTCGTTTTTCATTGCAGCAGCATATCCAGCCCGTGAATCAACGCATCCAGCACTGCGTCAAGGTTTTCCACGGCTGCTTTTTCTCGAGATTATATCATAGAACAATTTGGCAGTCAAAAATTCCCCTTCAGGTACCGTTTGATTGCTTCCTCATGCTGTGCAGACTTCCTTTCACACACAGCCGTCCATTCCGAAACCAGAAAAAGATTGACACCTTTATTCATAAATGATATATATACTTATAGCCGTTATGTTTTTCAAAACTATTCGCTATGATTGGAGAGTGTGAAATGGGCAATATTCTTCTCAAGGAAACCTGTGAAATTGTAAAAAGTTATTTGGGAGCCGACCTTGACAAAATTACTGTTGAAAGGGCCGTTTTTGGCCTGTTTTTCTCCGGCGTAAAGCTGTCCGACGGTCATGGGGGGCTATGTTTCACACCGGTCAAGGAAATGCCGGAAGCCGTATGCTGCCCCAGTTCCGCCAAGGCCATGCCCCTGTCGGGGAAGCTGGCAAAGCGCACTGCGGCTGAAACGCTGGCCGATTTGGAACACGAAAACATTCTGCGCAAAACACTGGCTATTGCCACCTTGAACGCCTTATCCGCCAGTTGTTGGAAAAAAGGGGCTGCAAAGAGCTATGAACTAAAAATCGGCGTTGATGCCTTTGATGAGGTGGAAATTCCCATAAATGGCAAAAGCGTGGTGGTGGGAGCTTTAGTTCCCATTCTGAAAAAGCTGCTTGCCGCCGGAGCGGACTTCAATGTTCTGGAAATGGACAGCCGCACCTTGAAGGGCAAGGAACTGGATCATTACGCTCCCCCTGAAGATGCGCCCAAATACTTCCCGGATGCCGATTTGCTTGTTATCACCGGCGTTACCGTTTTGAACGATACACTGCCGGGTCTTTTGGAAATGATAAAACCCGGCGCCCGGGTGATTATAACCGGTCCCACCGCCAGCATGCTTCCTGAAGCCTTTTTCAAGCGGGGTGTAACGCTGATGGGGGGAGTACTTGTTACAAAACCGGACGCAGTACTGGATATTATAAGCGAGGGAGGATCTGGCTACCACTTTTTTGGAAAAAGTGCGGAAAGGCTGATCATTCGAAATAGGTAAGGGGTGAAACTATGGCTAAACTTACTCAAAAACCAAACACATACCTTAAACGTGACAAATACGCCACCCGAGCCGAGACCATGGAAAGGCTGCTTTGTTTGTGGCAGTTTTCCCCGCAAACGGAAGAGCTGCCTCTCAGACTTGCCGCAGGCAGGATCAGCGCCGGGGAGGTCTTCTCCCAAAACACGCTGCCGGTTTGCCGAGGGGCTGGTGCCGACGGGGTAGCAGTCCGCTGCGCCGACTTTGAAAATGGAATGCCTGACTTTTCAAAATGGCAAGAAGGAGTGGATTACACCACAGCCGACATGGGAGACGATTTTGACGACGCCTTTGACACCGTTTTGCGGGTGGAGGATTTTACCTTTAATCCAAGGGGAAGCATCACGGCAATCAATCTCAGCAAGCCGGTCAAAAAAGGGCAGCTTATCAAACAACAGGGGGATACTCTGCTCAAGGGAGAGCTTGTTATGAAAAAGGGTGATGTCATCACTCCTTTCCGATTGGGCATATTGGCATCGGCGGGCATTGACGAGGTTACGGTGATAAAGCGTCCCCGAATCGCTTATATGCCGACGGGCAGCGAGTTGATCCCAGCCGGACAAGCCCCGGCCCGGGGCCAAAACATAGAGAGCAACAGTCTTATGGTGGAAGCTTTTGGAAGCCGTTGGGGTGCGCAGGCGGAGTGCCTTCCTATTGTGGCCGACCAAAAATCCCAACTGGAAGCTGCCCTGGACAATGCTCTCCAAAATGCGGACATTCTGCTATTGAACGGCGGTACCTCCATGGGTACCGAAGACTACACCTCCCTTCTGCTTCAAAAGCGAGCCAGCCACTTTCAGCACGGGGTGCGGTGCATTCCCGGCATACCGGTGGCGGCGGCCATTGTGGACGGGAAACCGGTTGTCAATCTTCCAGGCCCTCCCTTTGCCGCCTTTTGCGCACTGGACTGGTGTGCGAAAGCCCTGACGTACCACTGGTACGGCCAGCCTGCACCGGTTCGAAGAAAGGTGACTGCGGCACTAAGGGAAGCAATCCAAAAACCACCTTCCCATGAGATGTATGTACGGCTGGAAGTGCAATGGAGCAAAGAGAGGGGATATTCCGCCCGCCCAATATCCTGGGACATGCGTTGCACCGAAGCTGCGGAACGCTGGAACGGTTTGTTTATTGCTCCCATAGGACAGAGCAAATGGGAAGCAGGCAGCAAAATCGAAGCAGAGCTTTTGTATACGGATTGTTAGGTTCCAAACGGCATGTTGCCTATTGAAATAGAAGGAGAGAGCTTTTTTTGGAGAACATTCATAGCAATAATTCAATACGGATCATGATACTGCTGGTTTTTCTTTTGGTTCTGCTTTTCTTTAGCTCCTTTTTGATCGGCCGCTTCAATGTCTCACTGCCCCAGACTTTGCGGGTGCTCGCTTCTTCAATTACAGGCCTGGAGAGTGGAGAGAATGAAATGGTCAAAAGTGTCATTCTCAAAGTACGCACTCCGCGCATTTTTGCCGCCATACTCATAGGCGGTGCACTGGCTGTTTCCGGTGCGGTATACCAGGGACTCTTCAAGAATCCAATGGTATCCCCGGACATTCTGGGCGCTTCCAGCGGGGCGGGCTTTGGTGCGGCGCTTGCCATACTGCTGTCTTTTTCCTTCACGGGCATACAGGTCATGAGCTTCGCCTTTGGCTTGATGGCAGTATTCTTTGCCTATTCAATTTGCAGCGCTGTAAGCCATGGAAAGGATTCTCTGCTAATACTGGTGCTTTCGGGGATGGTTATCTCCACTATGTTTTCTTCCTTTATTACCTTGTCTAAATATGTAGCCGATCCCTACAACAAACTGCCGGAGATTACCTACTGGCTTATGGGTACCCTTTCGGCCACCACCACGGCGGATGTGCAGATACTTATCATTCCTTTGTGCATAGGCCTCATACCGCTGTTTATGCTGCGCTGGCGTCTCAATGCCATGGCCTTTGGAGATGAGGAAGCCCAGTCTATGGGCTTGAACACCCGGCAACTGCGGCTGATTTTCGTTGCCGCCTCCACTCTTCTGACGGCGGCCTGCGTAGCAATAGCCGGCATGATCGGCTGGGTAGGTTTGGTTATCCCTCACCTATCCCGCATGATAGTTGGGCCTAACTACAAAACCCTGTTGCCGGTATCTTTTATGGTCGGAGGCATCTTCATGCTGACGGTGGACAATATATCCCGTTCTCTTTTCACCATGGAGATTCCTCTGGGCATACTTACCTCCATCATCGGAGCACCGTTTTTTGTATACCTATTATTCAAAAGAAAGAAGGGCTGGGCATGAAAATGCAATCAATAGACATCGCCAGTGGCTACGGCGCCCGAAATGTGGTCAAGGATGTTTCTTTCACCCTGGAAAGCGGTGAAATACTCTGCCTGTTAGGTCCGAATGGTGTAGGTAAGACCACGCTGTTCAAGGCTCTGCTGGGATT
>CAYURW010000032.1:0-22183 GCA_964447145.1 uncultured Clostridiaceae bacterium | reverse complement strand
TTTTTGCCTCTTAAGAAAGGCACACTGCTTATTGACGGGCGGGACACAAGGAACTTCAACCGCAGGCAGTTGGCGGAGCTGATCGGCTATGTGCCCCAGGTGCACGAACCGCCTTTTCCCTTTAAGGTGTTGGATGTAGTAGTCATGGGAAGCATTGGGCGAATCAAACCTTTTGAAAGCCCCTCCAAGGCCCGGTACGAACAGGCGGCAGCCCTATTGGCTGATTTGCAGGCGGATCATTTGCAGGAACGTGTTTATACGGAAATCAGCGGCGGCGAGAGGCAAATGGTATTGATCGCCAGGGCGCTAATGCAGCAGCCCCGATTTCTGATTATGGACGAACCGACTTCCAACTTGGACTTTGGCAACCAAATGCTTGTGCTGTCTCAAATTGAGCGGCTGGCTCAGCAGGGTGTTGGCATCATTATGACCTCCCATTTCCCGGACCACGCCTTTTTGTGTTGTACCAAAGTAGCGCTTATGTGCAAAAATCGCCCCTTTATCGTGGGCAGTGCTGATGAGATCGTCACGGAAGAATCCCTCAATCACGCCTACGGAGTACGGGTACGTATTGCTGCCATTAATGATCCTGTGGCAGGCACTCTCAAGACCTGCCTTCCCCTGCTGCATTCCAGCAAATTTTGCATGCACATTGCAGCAGCGCTCTAATTAATGCGACAGGAGTTGTTATTGTGTTAATCGACAGTCTTTATAGAGCCTATGAACCAATACGGTCTTTGTATGTCAAGCAAAACCTGTCTCCCGGTACTTTAACGCACATTGGCTGCACTTCCGGCTGGGTGACAGTCGATGCAACAAATGGTCAGAGCGGTATGGCTTTCAACTTTAGCGGAGAACACGCCGTGCACGGCATACCTGAACCCCGGATGCTGCTATCCCTGCAACCCTTTGTGGGAAAGGATCTGTTTGCTCTGTCCGAGCACCTTCTCCGGCAGGACCATATCATGCTGAGGGCTGCCTGCCTGGCCGCACTTAACGCCTTATCCTGCCCGCTGACGGAACGCAATGCAATGATTGAACGCGGCGTTCCTTTGGGCACAGAGGAGGACTACTCCTTCATTCGTCCGGGTGACACAGTGACCGTGGTGGGCTACGGCCGGGTTATCGGACACCTGCAAAGCCGCTGCATTCCCTACCACGTACTGGATATGCGACCCTTGGACAGCCTTGGTTACTGGAGTATCGGCCAGGAAGTGAAGCGCGGGCCGGAAGACGTCACCTTCCACGCCACTGAGGAAACCGAGCAAGTATTATCCCAGTCAGACGTTCTGTTTATGACCGGCTGTACCTTGGTAAACGGGACTCTGGACAGCCTGCTGCCCCATGCGAAAAATGCGCGGGTGGTTTCCCTGTTCGGTCCCAGCGCAGGCATATTGCCGGAATATCTACTCAGCCTCGGCATCAACTACATACTTTCAAACCGGTGCGTCGATGAACGAGGAATTTTCTCAGAACTGTCCCAAGTGACCGGACGTCACTCTTTAAGCGATACCGTGGAAAACTACATTGTGCAAGCTTTTTAGCCACCCTGCGCCTGTTCCGTACCCGACAGGCCTTCCGCACCGGTGGAATCGGTAATACCTGCTTTAACTGATATTATGGTTAGATACTCCCGTTATTCATGAAATATACGAAAAAATGAGAGGAGACATTATATGAAGCAAGTGACAAAAATTATTTCATTGCTGCTGGTACTGATTACGGCGCTGAGCTTGGCTGCCTGCACCCACGGTGAACCCAAGGCACAGCCCGCCGCTCCCCCTGAACCGGAACCAGCTCCGGTAACTACTCCCCAGACCACGACGGTTATTGATGCCGCTGGCCGGGAAGTGGAAATTCCCGAAAACATCCGGCGTATAGTCATTACTTGCCGGGGCGGCACCACCAACGAGGTGTCCATTTTTGCCAACCCCAATATGATTTTTGGCCAGCCTACGCAGAAAGCTTATCCTCAGCTGTTGAAAATGTTCCCCTACTTCGAAACGGTAACTGATCCGGGCTCTTTTGACGACGTAAGCGTAGAACAAGTGCTGGCTCTGGAACCGGATATAGTATTCGTAGGCATTAGCTCCAAAAAGGGAAACGCCCTGTTGGAGGAAGCAGGGCTGAAGACCTATACGATGCAGATTGGCTGGGCTACAGCCGAAACTATCAAACAGGAATTTATAAACATGGGTAAAATCCTGAAGAATGAAGAGAAGGCCGAGCAGCTTGTAAACTACTGGGAAGAAAAGATCGCCTTGGTGAACCGGCTGGTTTCAGCCGTACCGGAAAGCAAACGCAAGACTGTTTATTACACCAGCAAGTCCATCACAGACGCCAACACGGGTGACTGGGGCCAGAGCTGGATCAGAACCTCCGGCGGCATCAATGTCTTCGAAGGCTCTTTCAAGGGTGATGTATCCGTGGAACAAGTTATGGAATGGGATCCGGATGTAATACTGACCCATGCAAGCAGTGGTATCAGCGAAGTAATGAACGACAAGCGCGTGCAGGAACTCAAGGCCATCAAAAACAAGGAAGTCTACCAAACCCCCACGGGCGCCTTCTGGTGGGATCGTCCCTCTCCGGAATCTCCTCTGAGCTTTTTGTGGCTGGCTAAGACCCTGTACCCGGACTACACGGCAGAGATTGACCTGAAAGCTGAAACCATAGCATTCTTCAAGACCTTTTACGGATATGACCTGAGTGATACAGAATATGAATCCTTCTTCACCAAAGCAAAATAAAGTCCTCCCTATGAGCCATAAGCTCATATGCACATAACCTCATAACCACATTTTTTAACTTCTGCGGCCCGGAGCTGGATCAACCACTCCGGGCCGCAGACCGTCAAAGCATGATCATTCTTTGCCCTTAACGATTGATTTTTTCACTGCATTAAAAATTTTGTTGTATCCCGTGCACCGGCACAGGTGCCCGGAAATTTCACGTTTTATCTCCTCGTCGGAATATTCCTTGCCGCTATCTACCAGAGCAGTCGTCGTCATAACAAGACCCGGTGTACAAAAGCCGCATTGTACGGCCCCTTCCTCTATAAAGGCCTTTTGGACTCCGGACAGCTCACCCTCTTTGGAAACTCCCTCAATAGTTGTTATGTTTTTGCCGTCGGCAAATACCGCCAAATAGATGCATGAATTTACGGCAGCACCGTCAATGAGCACTGTACATGCCCCGCATTCTCCCACAGCGCAGCCGTGCTTTACTCCCGTAAAATGAAGCCTGTTTCTCAGAACCTCAAGAAGGGACTCTTTGATATCGACCTCAATGGAATATGTCTTTCCGTTTACGACCATGGTAATTTTCTTCATATTATCCAATATTGACACCTCCGCTCCTGGCGACTGCTTCCTTCAGGGCCCTGAATGCCAACACCTCGATCAGGTACTCCCTGTAAGCCTTTGAAGCCCGCCATGAATCCCTGGCCTTTGAAGCTTTGACGGCCTGATTCCCGGTTTCTTTCAAAGTCTCCAGGCTGACCTCCCGGCCGATTGCGTAATCCTCCGCTTCCTGGCATCTTATAGGGGTTGGAGCCGCAACTCCCAGGGCTATCCTGACATCCGAGAACCTTCCGCCCTCAATTCGGCATATCGTCGAAACCCCAAGCATTGCAATGTCCATGGCCTTTCTTCCGCTGTATTTGATATAGCAGCCGGAAGTCCCTTCATAATTGTCCTTAGATATCTGTATTTCTGTCAGTATTTCACCCGGAAGAAGGTTTACCTTCCCGGGGCCGACGTAGAAGTCTCTGATTGGGACCATTCTTTCCCCATCAATGCTTGCAAGCTTTAGTACCCCATTATATGCAAGCAGCGTAGCTGCGCTGTCCGCCGATACTGCACCGTTGCATATGTTGCCACCAATAGTGGCCATATTTCTTATCTGGGGCCCCCCGACGGATACCGCCGCCTCCGACAGTACAGGGAGATGCTCATTTATTATTCCGCTTCTGAAGATTTTGGCAAAAACAGCCGTCGCCCCGATTGAAACAGTACCCTCCTCAGTGATCCTGATTTTGTCGAGGCCCGGGATCCCCCCAAGGCTCATCAGTTCAGCTTCAGGAAATGCTCCCTTATGCATGCGAATCAGTACATCGGTCCCTCCGGCTATTATTTTCAAGTTTGGATTGAGAGAGAGCATTTTTAGAGCAGTCTCAAGGGTTTCGGGCTTTTCAATACTTTTAATATCAAACACTCTTAAGCCCCCTTTCTATAGCAATCCGCTTTGCTTCATTTTTTCAAAAACCTTCTGGGGCGTCATAGGCAGTTTGTAAAATGCCATGCCCGTTGCATTGAGTACCGCATTCCTAACCGCCGGCGCAACTGATATCGTTGTGTTCTCCCCCAAAGATTTCTGCCCTACAGAGCCTGCCGGCTCTGGAATCTGCACAAAGTCGGAGCCGATATCCGGTGTGTCCATTATTGTATGGAGCTTGTAGTCAAGGAAGTTGTTATTAAGGGGTGCACCAGTCTTTGGGTCAAAGAGCAGCTGCTCTGACAGAGCATAACCCAGCCCCATGCTTACGCCTCCCTGGACCTGCCCTTCTGCCAGCTGGGGGTTAATTATGATCCCTGAGTCATGGACATTGTATATCTCTGCTATGTCTATCCTCCCGGTCTCCATATCCACCTCAACTTCAACAAAGGTTACCCCGTATGCCATTGCATTTATTCTGCAGTTTTCCGAAACATCACTGGTAATAGGCGCTGCATTCACAAGGTCATAATAGGATTCCATAGCTATATCCCCTACACTGCAGATCTCTCTTCCCAGGCTTTTTTCAATTACCACAGCATTCTTTATATCCAGCTCCTCTTCTCTAAGCCCCACCTTTTTTGCGGCTATTGCCAGAACCTTCTGCCTTACCTCTTCTGCGGCTTTTTTTACTGCAGCCCCTGTGACAAAAGTCTGACGGGAAGCATAAGCGCCGGTGTCAAAGGGTGTTATGTCTGTGTCCTGCTGGGATAATATATGGATCATCTCAAAGGGCAGCCCCAATATCTCGGCAGCTATCTGGGAAAGGACAGTATCACTTCCCTGACCTATATCCGTTGCCCCGACCTGAAGCTGCACTGAACCATCCTGATTCATCACTATCCTTGCTCCGGCAATTTCAAACCCATTTGGGTATGTGCCGGCTTCATAGCTGAAGCAGGCCATTCCAAGGCCTCTTCTTTTTGTTCCCTGCTGGCTGCGGTACTTTAATATTTTTTCATCCCACTTGATGAGATCCTTTCCTTTTTCTATGCATTCATTAAGCCCAAAGGAGCGTACCGTGATTCCCGAACCCGGGTCTGTCTTCCCGGTTTTGACAAGGTTTTTCTTCCTAAGCTCAATGGGGTCTATTTTTAATTCCCGGGCTATATCCTCTATGTGGCTCTCCACTGCAAAGAATATCTGAGGACATCCATAAGCCCTCATTGCCCCTGCAGTGGGGAGATTGGTATATACCGTTACGGGCTCAAACCTGAGGGAATTAAAATCATAAAGCAGCCTGAACTTGCCCCCTGCGCTCATGGCAACGGTATGTCCATGGGAAGCGTAGGCCCCGTTATTGCTTATAAGTCGCACCCTGATCCCAAGGAGCTTTCCCTCTTTGGAAACCGCAGTCTTCAAATAAAATTTCATTGCATGGCGGGTCCTTGTATCCATGAAGCACTCTTCTCTTGTCAGTGTATATTTCACGGGCCTTCCACCCACAGCCAGAGACATGGCCGCAGTCAAAGGCTCCACTATCACGTCCTGCTTGTTCCCGAAGCCGCCCCCTACAAAGGGCTTGATTACCCGAATCTTTCCCCAGGAAATGTCCAGTGCCTGGCCCACTATTCTCCTTACAATATGGGGTATCTGGGTCGAGCTTACTATTACCAGTCTCCCGTCGGAATCGGTATATGCATATGCAGTTTGGACCTCCAGGTGACAGTGGTGAACAATACTTGTTTCATATACTCCTTCAAATACATGATCGGCCTTTGAAAATTCTTCTTCTACATCCCCTATTCCATTATTGGAGGAATTAATTATATTGTCAGGAAATTCTTCATGTATCACCGGCGCTCCGGGCTTCATGGCCTCCTCCGGGTCCAATACAAAGGGAAGAACCTCATATTCCACTTCGATCAGCTTTGCGGCCTTTTCCGCTGTCAGTTCATCGGTCGCCACGACTGCGGCTATTACATCCCCTACCAGACGGGCTTTGTCTGTAAGGATCATACGATCCTCCACATCTCTTCTCTCCGGGTCCAAAGCCCAGGGATGCCCTGCGGTGGCATACTTTATCCGGGGCAGATCCTTATGGGTGATGACAGCCTCCACTCCCGGAAGGGCTTTTGCCTTGTGGGTATCTATATTTTTTATCACAGCATGGGCATAGGGGCTCCTCAGCACTTTGCCATAGAGCATATCTCTTTCGAAGAAGTCGTCTGTGTATTTTGCCTTGCCTGTTACTTTTGCGATTGCATCTGTTCTGATCACTCTTTTGCCTATTACTTCAAATGCCATAATATCACCTCCAACTGCGGGAACCTTTAGAACCGCTTAGAAGCGCTTCCAAACAGCATCCGCCAACTCACGGCTTTTTGCCATAATCCTTTCTTCATCGATCCCGGATAGTTTCCTGTTTTCCATTATCACCCTTCCGTTAATAATCGTTGTATCAACGGAGCGCCCATTAATGCCAAAGAGCAGATGCCCGTTGATATTCCCCTCGTTTATTGTCGTAGGGGGATCATAGTCCACAATAATTATATCGGCTAAGGCCCCTTCCTCCAGAACCCCAACTTTTCCGTCAATGAACCTTTCAGTTATTTTTTTATTGTTTGCAAAAAGCATTTCGGGAATTTCGCCCCAGGCAACCTTTGAATCTCCCTTGACGTGCTTGTGGATTATGTTTGCGACTTTATAGGATTCCATCATATCCGCAGTATAACCGTCAGTGCCAAGGCCCAGAAGAATGCCTCTCCCGAACATTTCGAGCACCGGTGAAGCGCCTACTGCGTTCCCCATGTTTGACTCCGGATTGTGGACCACCATTGCGTCCTTTTCCTTCAGCATATCCATTTCACTTTCGGAGATGTGTATGCAGTGGACCGCTATGGTTTTGTCCGACAGAACCCCCGTATCATGCCACCTTTCTACCACTCCCTTGCCGTACTTTGCCATTGAATCCTCAAGGTCCTCTATTCCCTCTGCCGTATGGACATGGAATCCGGCGCCAAGGCTTCCCGCAGCATCCAGGCATTTGTCCAGAGTCTTTTGGGAAATCGTCATGGAGGCATGGAGGCCGAACATTCCCTTTAGCATGTCATCTTTTTTGTTGTTGCAATACCTGATAAAGTCCGAGTTTTCAGCAATGCCCTCATCAGCAATTTTTTCTCCGTCCCTGTCTGAGGTTTCATAGCATAAATTGCTTCGGATCCCTATGTACTCTGCAGCCTCTGCTATTTTGAAAAGGCTTCCTCTTATGGCATAGGGGCTTGCGTGATGATCAAAAACCGTCGTCACCCCGCACCTTACCTGGTCTATCATGGGAACGACCGCGCTGTAGTAGACATCTTCCAGGGTAAGTACCTTGTCAAGCCTCCACCATAGACCTTTCAATATATCGGAAAACTTCATGGCTGGGGGGCTGTCGTTGGACATGCCTCTGGCAAAGGTGCTGTAATAATGCATGTGGGTGTTTATGAATCCCGGCATAATTAGCTTTCCCTTTGCATCCATGAATGGGGCATCGCTATATTTTTTTCTGAGGGCATCGGTAGCGCCGACTTCGACGATTTTATCCCCTTCCACCGCAACACACCCCTTTTCTATTATAGGGGTTTTCCTGTTTCCGGTAATAACCTTTCCGTTTCCCACCAATAACATCCTACTGACCTCCCTATCTCTTTTTGCTGTTTATGCATATTCACTGTTTATGCTCGTTAACTATCTATACTCATTGTCTGTTTATACTCGTTGGCTGTTTATGCTTATCCGTTGCTTGCGCCGCTCCTCTGCCTTCTGACAATCTCCGCAGCTACATTATGGGCATCCTTTGCCGTTTTATCACAATCAATGGTCGTCAGTTTCCCATCTCTAACCACTATTTCGCCATTGACGACAGTCATTGAAACCAGGCTGGTATTTCCCAGGCAAACCAGCGATACCAAGGGGTCGTGGCAGCCTGAATACTCGATTCCCCCCAGGTCAAAAAGAGCTATGTCGGCAGCCTTGCCAACAGCAAGCTTTCCGGTATCATCCCTTCCCAGTACTTCGGCCCCGCCTCTGGTTGCTGCCTTCAGCACTTCATAGGCTGTCAGCCCGTCAGTTCCGTATTTCAGATGGTTAAGAAGGTATGCCCGTCTTACCTCCTCCCACATGTTGGAGCCGTCATTGCTTGCGCTGCCGTCTACGGCTATGGAGAGCTTTCCTCCTGACCGCACGATTTCTGTTGTTTTGCAAATACCGCTCCCAAGCTTCATGTTTGAAGAGGGGCAATGGGCAATCCCGGAACCCCGAAGCCTGCCTATTTCACTGTCGCTTAGGAAAATTCCGTGGGCATACCAAACATCATCCCCCACCCATTCCAGATCCTCCATAAGCTCAAAAGGCCTCCTGCCGTACCTCTCAAGGCAAAAGCTCTCCTCATCCATGGTTTCTGCCAAATGGGTATGGAGCATTACCCCCTTCTTCCTTGCAAGGTTCTTAGAGTCTATCATAAGCTGACGACTTACGGAAAAGGGTGAGCAAGGCGCCAGGGCAATTCTCTGCATTGCATAGGGGCTGCCGTCATGATATCTGTCTATAAGCCTTTCACAATCCAAAAGAATAGCCTCTTCCTCCTGAACAACCTCCATAGGAGGCAGTCCCCCCATGTCCTGGCCCAGGGACATAGAGCCCCTTGTTGCATGGAACCTTATTCCTATTTCCCGGGCTGCCCTTATCTGCTCATCTATCAATTCCGAAGGCTGCCCCTTCGGGAAAACGTAGTGGTGATCCGAAGTCAAAGTGCAGCCGGTGCGGAGAAGCTCTGCGAAACCTACCAATGCACCATAATAAACGGCTTCCGGGGTAATGTTTTTCCAAAATTCATAAAGCCCGATGAGCCACGGAAAAAGTGGTTGCTCCTGGACTTCCCGGATCCCTCTGAAAAGGGTCTGGTAAAGGTGGTGATGAGTGTTTACAAATCCCGGTAATGCCGTTAGGCCGCTGCAGTCTATTACCTCTACATCCGGACCTGCCTCCAAACCAGCTTCCGGCTCAGTATCCGGACCTGCCTCCAAACCAGCTTCCGGCTCAGTATCCGAACCTGCTTCCAATTCGGCTTCCGGTAGATCTCCCGTAAAATTGCCTATTTTTTTGATTACTGCCCCTTCAATTAAAATGTCGCAGTGTTCAATAATTTCCCCCCGATTATTAAAGGTGACCACCAGATCAATGTTTTTTAATAGTTTCTTATTCATGATCCACATCTCCAAGAAAATGATTTGTGCAGCATAGGCTATAGCCGGTGCCCCCATGTATTCTCAATTGCCACATATCATTAATGTTGCCATCTATAACATATAGGTGTATCTATCTACACAGGTCTGTATGATTCTTTTCATTTCTTCTGATATTACTCCATCCTGCCCCACCTTATAATTGACCGTCTCTCCGCCTTCTGTCCTCACAAGGCAAAGGCCCTCTGCCATATTGAGCACAACAAACCCCTTATTTGTGCTGTCTTCAAAGTCCTCTGCGCTCCAGAAAACAGTGACTTTATCCTTGTAGGGGTCTCCGTCATGGGGGCACATTATCCCGCAATTCCCGCACTCGTTGCACATTCCGTCCAGGTGAATTATCTGGTGCACTGAAGCAAATCCCTCCTCTGTGAATATCACCGAATTTGCCCTGTTTGGGCAGACATCCACGCACAATTCGCATATATTTTCACAGGAGAGGCACCTTTCGGATTCCTTTTCGGTGCATTCCGGGTCCCTTAAGACACCCTTCCTTTGGTAGAGCACATTATGATCAAAGGGGACTGTCCTTTTGCCGAAGTCTGCATCTATACCTTCCTTAGCAAGTATATCCATTGCAACTGCCTTTCCATCCGCAATGGCCTTTACAATGGATGCCGGTCCCGATTTTACATCTCCGGCCACATATACCCCCGGTACACTCGTTTCATTGGCAGAGCTGACCTTGGGCAAACCCTTGCAATCCAGTTCAATTCCATTTCTTGTCAGCAGTTCTCCGTCAATTTGTTCCCCTACTGCCGTTATAACGGCATCTGCTTCCAATGTCTCTTTTTCCCCTGTGGGAACGGGTCTTCTCCTGCCTGAGACATCCCTGTCCCCCAAGGCCATCCTTTCGCATACCAGTTTTCCTTCCGTATATGAGAAAGGTGAAAGCAATTCTCTAAACAGTATACCTTCCTCCAGAGCCAGATTAATCTCTTCCGGGTCCGCGGGCATGAATTCCCTTGTCCTTCTGTACACAATTGTAACAGACTCCACTCCGGGAACCCTTTTTGCCGCCCTGGCCGCATCCATTGCGACATTGCCGCCGCCTATTATGCAGATATGCTTCCCTATGTACAGGTTCCCTTTCATTGTCTTGTAGTCCTCCAGAAAGGCGACTCCGTTTACAGTCTTTTCTACCCCTTCCTTGAGTGGAATCCGTCCGGGCTTATTGGCCCCTATTGCAATTACAACATAGTCATATTCCCTCTTCAGATCGTAAACACTGAAGCTGCTGTCAACACAAAGTCTGAATTTTACTCCTTGCTTTTTAATCAGTTCAAGATCCTTACTTATCATACGGGAGGATATTCTGAATTCCGGTATTACATATTCTATAACTCCGTAAGCTCTGTCCCTTTTGTCCATTACTGTCGCCTCAATACCGTTTCTTCTCAGGAATAATGCTGTTGCAAGGCCTGCGGCACCAGCGCCAATAATTGCTACCTTTCTTGCGCTTCTTAGCTCTGTCGGCTTTACCCCAAGTATATATTTGTCCTGAGCATTCAGCACCGCTATTTTTTTCAGTTCTCTTATCATTATTGACTCGTCATAATCAAGACGGGTGCACGTGTATTGGCATTTATGGTCGCAAATTGAGCCTGTTATTGCGGGGGAGGCATTGTCAATAGCTATGATATCAAAGGCCTCCTTATATTTCCCTTCCCCCACCAGTGCGACATATTGCGGTATCTGCTGGTTTATCGGGCATCCCACAGTACAGGGGGCTATAGCGCAATCAAATAGCGGCAGCTTGGAATCAAGTTTCCTGCTGCCTGCAGGGCGCAGTGATTTTAGATGATGCCTGTCTCTTGGAGCGGTTTTTGCCAGAGCCTCAATTTTGGCAATATCAATGCCTCCGGATTGACTCTCAAGCAGTCCCTCCACCTTATTTGCCATCTGGGTGATCCTCTCATAGCCTCCGGGCTTTAGAATCGTTGTCGCAAAGGTTATAGGGCGCACCCCGGCATCCAGCACCTTATCGACATTGAAGAAGTCAATGCCTCCGGAATAGGAAATAAGCAAGTCCCCATCAAACTCTTTTGCCAATTTGCCTGCCAGGGAAATGGAGAGAGCATAAAGAGCTCTGCCTGACATATACATTTCCTCTCCGGGCAGCTCCTGATTCTGGATCTTAACCGGCAGGGTATTTGTCAATTTGACCCCAACTGCAAGGTTAAGATTCTTTCCTGTCTCCTTCAGCCTTTTCAGCATTTCAATGCCATCATCAAACTGCAGATCATTTATGAAATGGTGCCCATTAAGGGCGATATAATCATAACCCATTGTATCCAGGGTCTCTCTGACGAATTTTTCCCCCAGAAGGGTAGGATTCATTTTTATGAAGGTGTGTAAATTCTTCTCTCTCAGGAAGTAGTCCGCTATCCTTTCAATTTCCTGGGGAGGGCACCCGTGAAGGGTCGAAAGGGTAATTGAAGGGCAGATCACAGGGGAAATATTCTGAAGGTCAGCCCCGTTAAAGCGATCAAACAAATGCATATTGGAGAGTATTGCATCATTGCACTCCTTCCATATTTCCGTTCCCGATGCATCCCGCATCCCTTCAATATAGGCATCTATCTTGGGGGACTTTATTCCCTCCAGATCATAGCCCACACTCATGTTGAACATAAAGTCTCTTTCTTTGCTGAGCTCAAGCTCCCTCATCAAAATGTGCAGCAGGAACCAGGCTTTTATGTATTCATTATATGCATCCTGCACCCTAAGCTCTGTTGACCATTCAACATTGTAGCCCTCATCCTGTGCAAAAATGCAGGGTTTTGAAACGGGCAGGTCTTCCCCATCAAGCTTTTGCACCGTTTTGAGCTCAATGAAACGGCAGCCCGTCAGATAAGCGGATACTATGTTCTGCGTCAACTGTGAGTTGGGGCCGGCCGCAGGACCAAGTGGAGAAGAGAGTTTCTCCCCGAACAGCTCAATATAGCTTCCGCTACTGTTTTTATAGAACTTATTTTTGTGGATACCAAAAATTGTGCCTTTTTCCTTTAGCTCCTTTGTGACCCAAAAAATCATTTTTTCAAAAGGTATAAGCCTCATTTTGTCGCTCATTAATACACCCCCCTTTATGGTTCTCCCTTATCAGTTTATTTACGACAGCTATTTCTGATATTATCTCTATTCTGATGGCATCCTGAAGCTATTTCTGATATTATCTCTATTCTGATGGCATCCTGAAGCTCTTTCTGATATTATCTCTATTCTGATGGCATCCTGAAGCTCTTTCTGTAATTGCCCCTCTGAAGTGCTCCCTCAACAATCTTTTGTTAACGACTTTAACTCTGCGACATTGCTTTGATGCCTTCCATACTGATAGCATTATCCTAATAGTTACAAATAGCTTTACTTTGCGAGGTTTTCCGTGGTTTCCGGCATTTTATCCGCATATTTTTTCACAAAAAGCGAGGGTATTGCAGCATACATTGCCGCCGCTTTTACCAATTCACTTTTCCAGGTTCTTTCGTTCGGGGCATGGGCTTGGTCCTCATGACCGGGGCCAAAGCCAATGCAGGGTATTCCGTATTTGCCCATTATTGATACTCCATTGGTGGAAAAGGTCCATTTGTCCAATATAGGATCCCTTTCAAAAAGTCCTTTGTAGGCCTCCAACAATGCACCACAGACCGGATGGTCCTCCTCGATGAACCAGGTGGGGAAATAGCTTTCCGTTGGGTAAACTAATCCTGTATATGAGGGCCTGCTGTAGGGATACATTGTCACCTCCGCTTTTGCTGCCTTTACAGAGGGCAGCTCCCTTATCTGATTCATTGCATATTCGCCGCTTTCACCTGCTGTAAGCCTTCTGTCTATTGAGATCCAGCAGCTGTCCGCCACTGCGCATCTGGAGGGGGATGTATGGAATATTTCTGATACTGTAAGGGTGCCTTTGCCAAGGAATGGATGACTGATGAGCCTATCATTGAGTTCCTTCAGCTCTAGAAGAATTGGCGCCATTTTGTAGATGGCATTGTCTCCCCTCTCCGGGGCTGACCCGTGACAGCTTACCCCTTGGGTCATCACCTTGATTTCCATCCTTCCTCTCTGACCCCTGTATATGTTGCATGAGGTCGGCTCTGTAATAACGACGAACTCCGGCCGGATATCCATCTCCTTTATGATGTACTGCCAGCATAGGCCATCGCAGTCCTCTTCCTGAACAGAACCCACCACCAGCAATGTGTAGTCCTCCTCAAGCTTAAGATCCTTTATTATTTTTCCGGCATAGACCATGGAGGCCATCCCCCCCTCCTGGTCGCTTGCGCCTCTGCCGACAATTATTTCGTTATCCTCACAGCCTTTATAGGGATCATATTCCCAATTCTTTATATTCCCTACCCCCACGGTGTCCACATGAGCATCCATAGCTATAAGATGCTTCCCATGGCCGATGTAGCCCAGCACATTGCCCATGGGGTCTATTTCGACCCTGTCAAATCCGACCTCTCTCATTTCTTCGGCTATTCTCTGTATAACCTCTTTTTCACCGCAGCTTTCGCTGGGGATCGCTATCATATCCCTGAGGAATTTGGACATTTGCGGTTTGTACTGTTCCGCCAGCTTAAGTATCTGTTTATAATCGTATGCCATTTCTGACCCTCCGGAAATTATAATATTTTTTATCCGATATTGTACCATACCGGGGCTATTTGCACTTCGCAATATGCCTGCGCTGCCCCGGGGCTATAAGAACTGCTTATTGAGCCCTGTCCTTTCGTTGAACCGCTCAATCATGCTGTCAAATTCAGGCCCCATTTTGTGCAGTCTTCCCCAGTAGTTGTCGTAATCATACCACTGTTCATTAAGCTCCCCGATATCGTACATTTGCTGCTCTATCCAGGTATAATACTTAAGGTTATGTATGCGCTTCCTGCTCTGATAAGTAAGCTCCTCTACATAATCAGTTTTTATTCCCATTACATATCTGCCGTAATCGACAGCTGCGTCGATCATATGATATTCCCTGCCTCTTTCCTCCTCCATCTCCTCCAGCCTTGAGTTATACATTTCCTTGGAATCGGTAAGAACAGTCATGATAATGTCATTCTCCGAAAGCTCATAGTACTTTGCGAACTTGATGCTTGTTATTATATTTGCGGCGCCGGAGATCCCTATCCAATCGAACTTATCTATAATATCCTGCGAAATCTTAAGCCCCCTCAGGTATTCATGGCCTGCCGGCTCATTGAGGAGGCGGAACAGACCCAGGCTTTCGTTGTCGTCTATTGCCATTACCATATCTGTATTTTTTACGTTATGTACCCAGGGCACATGCTTGTCGCCTATACCCTCTATCCTGTGATCCCCAAAACCGTTATTCGTAAGGGTGGGGCACTGCAACGCCTCCCCTACCGCCAATCTGGCATTGGGATACCTGTCTTTTATATAATCCCCGGAGCCTAAGGTCCCTGCGGAACCGGAAGTGAGGCATACTCCGGCGACTTTGGTATTTTCGTTGGATTCTGCTTTTATTATGTCTTCCATTGCATGGCCTGTGACTTCATAATGCCACAAATGGTTGCCCAGCTCTCCGAATTGATTGAGTATGACGACATTTTCCCTGGTCCTTCTAAGGTTCCATGTCTCGTCGTATATTTCCTTTACATTGCTTTCACAGCCGGTGGTGGCTATGATCTCCCCGCCTAATGCCTTGAGCCAGTCAAAGCGCTCCCGGCTCATGTTCTCAGGCAATATTGCAATGGATTTGCAGCCTAAGAGGGTCGAATTGTACGCCCCCCCGCGGCAGTAGTTTCCTGTGGAAGGCCAGACCGCATGGTGATAATAGGGATCAAATTGTCCGCTTACCAACCTGGGGACCAGACAGGCAAAACTCGCCCCCACCTTATGAGCTCCTGTAGGGAAATATTTCCCCGCCATGGCTATAATCCTTGCTTTGACTCCCGAAATTTGCGGCGGGATCTCTATGTAGTTGGGCAGATCGTTATACAGGCCGCCTTTCTGTTGGGGCTGGTTTTTCCATGATATCCTGAAAAGGTTTATCGGGTCCACATCCCACAGACCGGTATCCTTAAGTTTTTCTTTTACCTTTTTCGGCACCTTGCCGGGATCCTTCATCTGGGCCAGGGTCGGAATCAGTATGTTCCTTTCTTTTGCATTCTGAACAGCCTTTTTTAATCCCTCTTCGTTAACGGTAAAATCAATAAGCTTTCTCATTTTTCGACCTCCATTTACATGTTCGAACGTAATATTTTTCTTATTTCTGCAATGCCCGGTTCTACCGCAATATTTTCCTCACTTCTCCAATGTCCGGTTCTACCGCAATATTTTCCTCACTTCTCCAATGTCCGGTTCTACCGTATTTGCTTTCCCCGCTGCTTTCATTGCACTTTTTATATCCTTAAGACCGCTTCCGCTGACTATACTGACTACTTTTTCATCCCCCTTAAGCAACCCAAGCTTATTCATTTTCATTATTCCGGCAAAGCTTGTAACCCCGGCTGGTTCTCCAAAAACACCGGTTTTTTGGGCCAATACCCTCATTGCAGTCAGTATTTCTTCATCGGAAACGTCCACCATATATCCTCCCGACTCATGTAGTGCATTCAGTGCCTTGATGCCGTTCCTCGGTATTCCCACAGAAATGCTGTCCGCAATTGTCTCAGGCACCCTATATTCAAATTCATATGTCCCTTTATTAAAGGCCCTTGTCACGGGGTTGGAGTTCTCTGCCTGGACCCCCACTATTCTTGGAAACTTATCTATAAGCCCCAGGTTGAAGCACTCCTTGAAGCCTTTCCACACTCCTCCTATGGAACAGCCGTCTCCCACGGCAACTACGGCTAAATCCGGAGCCTTGAACCCCAGCTGTTCGCATATTTCGTAGGCTACCGTCTTTTTGCCCTCCAATAAATAGGGATTGATTGCACAGCTCCTGTTATACCAGCCGAATTCGTCGGCTGCTCTGAAGCACAGCTCCACCGCTTCGTCATAGGTCCCCTTAACAAGGAAAACCTCTGAGCCGTATATCAAAAGCTGCGTCACCTTGGCCTCCGGAGCTGTCTCCGGTACAAATATGTACGTTTTTATTCCTGCGGAGGCAGCAAATCCCGAAAGGGAGGATGCCGCATTCCCCGTAGATGCAGCACACATCACGGATTTTCCAAGTTCGCAGGCCTTTGCGACGCCTACTGCACTTGCCCTGTCCTTCAAAGATGCGGTGGGGTTCCTTGAGTCGTCCTTAAGGAAAAAACTCTCCAGCCCCGTTTCCTCCGCCAGGGAGCTTATGCTGTAAATAGGTGTCCAGCCTGCATGAAGGGGCTGTATGCCCTTTGTATCCCCTATGGGTATTGCCGGGAGGTATCTCCATAAGGAATAGTTTTTATTTCCCTCAAGATAATCCCGTGTAAGCTCTTTCCCGATCCTTACATAATCCAAAATGACATCCAGGATGCCTTCTATCCCGCAGTCGGGACATGTGTACATAACTTTTGCCGGATCATATTCCTTTCCGCACTTTACACACTTTAGGTTCAATACCTTGCTCATTTTGCGCTCCCCCCAAATATATGATCAGGTAATTATTTCATTATGATATATATGCCGGGATATTATGAACAGTCCTATCATAATTACTTCAATGTGCTTGTCACATTATGATATATATGCTTGAAATGCTGCGATTCGTCTAACCAGCAATAATTTCAATGTACTTGTACCGTTGCAATATATATACGTATATATTATGAATCGGACTTTTTGCTGTAGGGTGTACTCTCCAAGGGCAGCTGAAGCCTTCTTATACCGTCGTAGCGCTGGTATGCGGAAGCCACTGCTGCGGCTACGGGTATCAGGGATATTTCACCTATCCCCTTTGCGCCATAGGCCAGCTCCGATTGATTCTTCTCAATAATTTTAACTTCTATCCCGGGCACTTCGTCTGCCCTCAAAAGTCCGAGAGTCCCGAACCTTGATTTTACAATTCCCTTGTCCACAACCAGTTTTTCCCTCAGAGCCGAACCCAGCCCCATGACTGCTCCACCCTCCACCTGACTTTCTATGTTCTGAGGGTTTATTGCCCTGCCTATATCGTGAGCGGCAATGATCTTTGCTACCTTTCCCCCGTCGTCAAGTACAGCCACGTGTGTGGCATAGCTGTATGCCACATGGGTCCGGGGGTTTTCTTTTTCGGAATTGATGGGATCTGTAATTCCGTTGAACTCCCCTGTGAAGTCCTGTCCCTCCAATTTATCCAGTGTGTTTGCTTTCAGGGCTTTCTTCAGCTTGAGGGCTGCCCTGCGGCAGGCTTCCCCTGTAAACAGCGTTTGCCTTGAAGCCGTCGTTGCCCCTGAGTCCGGGCACAAAAGCGAGTCGGGCCGGGCGAATGTGATGCTGTCACTGCCAATCCCAATCGTTTCGGACACTATTTGTATTAAAATGGTTGCCATGCCCTGCCCTATACAGGAGGCAGCAGAATATATGACCGCCTTTCCTCCGCTTATTCCTATGCGGCATCGGCCAACATCCTCAAGACCTACGCCTATTCCGGTGTTCTTTACTGCACATGCAATTCCTGCATATTTATTGTTGTAATAATCATCCTTAACTGCAAGGAGAGTTTCTTTGATTGCCGTATCCTCACTGCAAATCTGCCCGTTTGGAAGGATCATCCCGGGCTCAACCACATTTTTGTAACGGAATTCCCATCTGTCCAGCCCCGCAAGATCTGCAAGCTGATCCATGTTTGCCTCGGAGGCGAAGTTTGACTGAGGCACCCCAAAGCCTCTGAAGGCTCCTGCAGGAGGATTGTTAGTATATACGCAGTACCCGGTGAGCTCCACGTTTGGGATGCTGTATGGGCCGCAGGCATGGGTACAGGCCCGCTCCAGTACGGCAGTACCTAATGATGCATAGGCCCCTGTGTCGGCAATGATGGTTGCGGTCATGGCAGTCAATATTCCATTCTCATCACAGCCTGTGGTTATCTCCAGTTCCATAGCATGCCTTTTTGGATGGCAAAGCAGGCTTTCTCCCCTGCTGAAAGTGTACTTGCAGGGCTTTTTTGTGAAATAGGCGGCTAAAGCTGCATAATGCTGTACACTGAGGTCCTCTTTGCCCCCAAAACCCCCTCCAACGTTCTGCAGTATTATCCTTACTTTATTTTCCGGCAGCCCCAACACTCTGCATATTTCGTGATGGTCATGAGTAATACTTTGGGTACCGGCATAGACGGTCAATATATCCCCATCATAGAAGGCAACGGCACTTTCGGGTTCGATAAAAGCATGATCTATGGCAGGGACCCTATAGGTATTCTTCACTGTGTACCTGGCCAGGGCCAGTGCTTTTTCGGGATCGCCCCTTCTCACATGGGTCTTTGAAAGCAAGTTTCCTTTTTCATGGATCCTGGGAGCATCGGGCTGAAGAGCTCTTTTGGGATCTGTGATTGGCTCCAGATCCTCATATTCAGCAATTATCAGCTTTAATGCCTCATCTGCTATTTCTTTTGTCTCAGCAGCCACCGCCGCTACGGCATCCCCTGCAAAGCGGGTTATTTCTCCCACCGGAACAAAGGTGGGCCAATCCTTGAAAATATAACCCTGATAGTTTTCTCCGGGAACTCCGGCAGCCGTAAAAACAACTTTTACTCCTTTTAATGCCGCAGCCTTGCCGGTATCAAGGGACAGCAGCTTTGCTCTTGGCTTCATTGCCCTTAGCACCGAAACGTGAAGCATATCCTCCATGAAAACATCGTCGCAATAGGTTGCTTCCCCCAGCGTCTTTTGAATGGCATCGACCCTTAGCCAGTTTTGTCCGACACCGGAACTTGATGTTTTCAGCCCGATATGCCTTGATTCCCTCAGGGCCTCAGCGGCCAGTCTGATCCCTTTGACTATCTTTACATAGCCGGTGCACCTGCAAATGTTATTTCTGATAGCTTTTCTTATCTCACTTTCAGATGGGTCAGGGTTTTTATCCAGCAATGCCTTTGCGCTCAATATCATGCCGGGGGTGCAAAAACCGCACTGTACGGCTCCCTCCTCCGCAAAAGCCTTTGAATATATGTCCCTCTCCCTCTCGCTGAGCCCTTCAACAGTAAGAATTTTTTTGCCCTGCACTGAATCGGTTTTTGCGGTGCAGGACCTTATTGCCTTTCCATCCGCCAAAACGGTGCAGGCTCCGCATACTCCCTCATCACAGCCGTTCTTAACGGAGGTGAGCCTCTGGAACTCCCTCAGGTATGTCAGTAGCTTTATTCCCCTTTGGGCAGTAACTTCTTTTCCATTTAATATAAAATTCAC
The DNA here is from genome assembly GCA_964447145.1 of uncultured Clostridiaceae bacterium. Lineage (GTDB taxonomy): Bacteria > Bacillota > Clostridia > Lutisporales > Lutisporaceae > BRH-c25. The sequence goes on along the minus strand of CAYURW010000032.1, from coordinate 2,403 downwards.
CAAGTCCCCCACCTGCCTTAAAAAATGGTAAATGTGAGCAATATGGATAATGTAAGAATTCTGCCTAATGCAAGTATGCTGGCTAATGTAAGAATCCTGCCTAATGCAAGTATGCTGGCTAATGTATACAATTTGCAAATGTGAGCATCTTATTTTAGGAATTCGGATATCATTTTTTCTGCCGTTTCAAAATAATCGTCCAGATCGAACTTGCTTTCATCCATAAGATACTGCATTGATGCCCCCATCATTATGGAAACGATCAAATACGGAAGTGTGCTGCAGCTGCGGTCAGCATCACTGAAGCCCTGCTGCTGCCTAAGGACATCCAGAATGTTCCCTGTCCATATGTCAAAGGATTTTTTGAACCTTTCCCTTATTTCGGGGTCTGCAGTTCCCTGAACCCAATAATCAAATTGGACATAATCAATTTCCTTATGATTCAGTATGTCATCCTTTTTTTCATGGAAAAGCCCTCTGAGATTCCCTTCAAAGGATTTGCCCTCCAAATCCACGGAGTTCACCCTTTTCTGGGTAAACCTTTCCTGAATGCGGTCCAAAAGAGCGATCATAAGGTCATTTTTTGTAGGGTAATAGTAGTGCACATTGGATTGCAGCATATCTGCCTCTTTTGCAATGAGATGCATCCTTGTGCCGCTTATTTTGTTCTTTGCCACAGTTTCAAATGCTGCGTCCAGAATTCTATCCGCTATTTCACTGGTCATTTAAGAACCTCGATTCTCCTTATTGTTATTATTTTCCCGAAAACCTCAATGCTCCCCGATCCAGAAGCGACTCAAAGGTCTCCGGTACGTTTTTGACTTTGCTCAGGAATATCATGGCTGCGATGATATAGGGCTTGTAACCTGCCTGTTTGTACAGGGGGGTGCGGTATCGGTCAAACACGGATGCAGCCACCTCTCCTTCCTTGCAGCTTACACCGGTAATATCAGCAGGCAGGCAGTGCAGATATAATGCTCTGCCTTCTTTTGTGAGCTTCATCATGGCTTCCGTGCACTCCCAGTCCTTGTGTCCCGCATTTTGGGCCAGGAGCTCTTTTTCAAGGGATTTTATATCCTCGAATCTGCCCTCTCCGTAAAGTGCAGTCCTTTTCTCCATGGCGGCATAAGGTGCCCAGCTCTTGGGATATACTATATCAGCATCCTGGAAGGCCTCTTCCATTGAATTGACTTTGATGAACCTGCCTCCACCTTTTGCGGAATTTGCTTTTGCCACTTCTTCGACATCGGGGAGCAGATCATAGCCCTTGGGATAAGCCAGAGTCACATCCATTCCCATTCTTGTCATGAGCCCTATGACTCCCTGGGGCACCGACAGGGGCTTGCCGTAGGAAGGGGAATATGCCCAGGTCATGGCAACTTTTTTGCCCCGCAGCTGTTCCATGCCACCGAAATAGTTGATCAAATGAAGGGTATCGGCCATGCACTGGGTAGGATGGTCTATGTCACACTGCAAATTCACCAGGGTGGGCCTTTGCTCCAGTACCCCGTCCTCGTAACCCTCTTTTACCGCATTGGAGACCTCTCTCATATACGTATTGCCTTTGCCTATGTACATATCATCCCGTATACCTATTACGTCAGCCATAAATGAGACCATGTTCGCCGTTTCCCGAACCGTCTCCCCATGGGCTATCTGGGACTTTCCCTCGTCAAGGTCCTGAACTGTAAGCCCAAGCAAATTGCAGGCACTGCTGAAGCTGAATCTGGTCCTTGTGGAATTGTCCCTGAACAGCGAAACCGCCAGACCGCTGTCGAATATCCGGGGGGATATGTTGTTTTCCCTCATTTTGCGGATCAGGTCCGCTGCACGGAACACTGCATTGATCTCATCATCTGTCTTTTCCCAGGTCAATAGAAAGTCATTGTTGTACATGTTTTTGATTTCTAATTGTCCAAGCTTTTCAATCATTTTCTTAATTTTTTCCATACTATTCTCCCTGCTTGTTTTCTTTATTTTTGTGCCCCCAGGCAACTTTCCCATGGGGCAGTGGGTTTCTTAATGGGTAATTTCTTCATGGGGTAGTGGGTTTCTTTATAGGCAATTTCGTGCCTGCAATTATTGTAGATGTAATAGGTTTTCTCCTTGCCGTCTTTGATCCCTTTAATGCGGCAACCAATTGAGGTTTCGCCAGTGTAGTTTTCGCCCAAGTCGCCTGGGTTTGGTAATACGGCTTTCAGGAATTGGATAGGAACAATCATTTTTCCCTCGTAGTTAATGGGTTCAATGCTGGCCATTCCAATGTTTTGTATCACCCGTAAGTGGGTAAGGTATTCTTGTCCAAAGGTCATCCAAAAACGCGCCCTTTTCAACGTTGGGAAGTTTTTCACCAACGACTCAAGTTCTTCGTGGTAAATAACATACGATTCTTTAGGCCCAATT
>CAYURW010000031.1:6365-26271 GCA_964447145.1 uncultured Clostridiaceae bacterium | reverse complement strand
TATGTTCGGAAAAGGCACATGGGCGGCAAATGCGGCCGCAGCCGCCTTTGTTCTTAGTGGGATAATGTGATGCAACACCTTAAGTAAACTATCACGATTAAAGAAGTAATTTCATATTATATATTACCTTTTTTTAATGGAGGAATATATATGGGGGGCTTAAGATACCTTATCATTGGCGGCGATGACAGGTTTGTAGAGCTTGCGACTATTTTCAAAAGCATGGGGGACAATATTTCAACTTACGGGATGAATATGATAGAAATAAAAGGTGTACCCAACTATTTATCCCTCGATACAGCATTGGATAATTCCGATATAATTATCTGTCCTGTGCCGTTTGCTAAGGAAGTACAAAAAATAAATTCAAAATACTCCAGTACCGACATTAAAATTGAAGAATTATTCAAAAAACTTGAAAAGAGTAAAAAGTTAATACTGGGGGCAATAAATAATTACTCCCGTGATTTGGCGGCAAAATACGGCATAGAATATTCGGATTACTTCGAAGATGAAAACTATCAGGTATTGAATGCTGTTTCAACTGCTGAGGGTGTTTTATCAATAATAATAAGCGAAACAAAAGACACAATTTACGGAACCAAAATGCTCATCCTTGGCTATGGCAGAACAGGTAAGCTTATTTCTGAGTATTTAGAGATATTGAAAGCCGAGGTATATGTGGAAGCAAGAAAAGAATCAGATCTGGCCTGGATTGGCGCCAGGGGCATGAAAGCAATACCAATTGGAGAACTTCCGTTGTACCTGAGAGAAATGCAAGTTATCGTAAATACGGTTCCCGCGATGATCTTAGATCATAGCATGCTCGACCTGGTAAATAGTGACGTGTTAATACTGGATATTGCATCAGTTCCCGGAGGTGTAGATTTTGCATATGCAGGTAAAAAAGGCATAAGAACAAAACATGCCCTTGGAATCCCCGGGAAAACGGCAAGCAGGTCAGCGGCACAATATATTTATGTTGCAATACAAAAAATTCTTAGAGCTATATAGAATATCCGGAAGCTAATAATAGGGTATCCGTAATTAGCTTATATCCATCCTAAAATGTCTATCAGTGAGAAAGGAGATCAAAATGAAGATAGAGGGGTTGAATCTTGGACTGGCAATAACCGGATCCTTTTGCACATTTGAAAAAATTATTCCTGAAGTCGAAGGGTTGGTAAGGAAAAATGTAAATGTATACCCCATATTCTCTGCAAATGCTGCTTCCATGGATACAAGATTCGGGAAAGCAGAATACTGGATAAAAAGATTTGAGGAGATAACCGGCCATGATGTTATAAAAACTATTGCCGATGCTGAACCTATCGGGCCGAAAGGTTTTATTGATATCTTAGTAATTGCGCCCTGTACAGAGAAAGCTTCATAAATACAAAACAATATTGATGTAATCTCTGTAAGCGTTAATATATTTTATCAGATAAGAGTATATCTGTGACAGGGCAGCCGGTTCAGAAGCATAGATGTAATCCTTCAGCTCAATTTCAGGTACTGTCGGGAGCAGCATAGGATAGCAGCCGAATTCTGCGGTGCCCCTCTTAATAAGGTCACAGGCAGCCTTATTAGAGGTTTTATCATCAAAAACAGCATTAATTGTCCGGTTTATTTCTTTTTTTAGCTTTTCAATATTTACATAGTTGGAGCATTTGCGGCAGCGCAGGTATTTATATTTTTTCCCCTTTGAAAAAGCATAGAATATTTTCATGGTGGAATTGCACTGCAGACAAACTACAGGGAAAGGGAATTGCCTGGGTGAGGCGCTGTTCCTGATCCTGTTGTTATGGCCTGAAATTTTCTGGGCCTTGTTCCACAGATCACAGGCAATGATGGCCGGATGTGTGTTTTCAACGAGGTATTCATTTTCGGTCTTTATTCTATGCCTATTGATACCTATATAGACAGGGTTCCCAATAATATAAGAGATGCTGCTGCTTCTGTATATGCAGTCTCTTTTGGTTCTCAGGCCCATATTGTTCAGATGCTCTGCAATAGCGGAATAGCCCAGGCCATTATTAACATAGAGGTTAAAGATCAATCTTACGGTATCCGCTTCATTCTCATTAATACGCAGCTTTTTTCCTATATTGTCATAGCCCAGCACCGATGAGGCTTTTCCGCCTTTTCTTGCAAACTCCGATAATCCCAGCTTGACATTTTCTACTATTGTGTTTCTTTCAAACTCAGCGATTGATCCCAAAAGCTGAAGTGTCATCCTCCCCACAGGAGTGGTGGTATCAAATTTCTCTGAATAGCTTGCAAAATGGACATTATTGCTTTCAAGCACATCTATAATATAAAGCAGATCCCTTAGGTTTCTTGACAACCTTGATATTTTCCAGACCAGAACTATGTCAAACATTTTTTTTCTGCTGTCCTCGATCAGCCGTGCCAACTCCTGTCTTTTCCTCAGACTCTTGCCGGATATGCCTAAGTCCATGTAAATATCATAAACTTCAATATTATAGGCAATACAATATTGTCTCAGGACCCCCTCCTGAGCCTGGGGAGACTGTCCCTCACTGGCCTGTTCCTCTGTGCTGACCCTGATGTATATTGCCGCCCTGTATACACTCTTATTTGCCATATGATCACCTATGTCCGTCGCAAATTATTAAAATGCACCTATGTTAATTATATTAATCAGCATGAGGTAATAGGCATGTGCATAAAATGCTGTTTTAATTTTCGCACTTTATATATGTTGTTTGTATACTATGGAATTGTTATAATTTATCTGCAGGCTGCTTTTGCCAGCCGCAAATCATATATGTATAAAAGGGGAAATTATATGAGCTTAATAAATGACTTTCTCCAGAGATATGCAAAGGAATATGATTTTTATAATAAGCTTGCCCATCAGGTCGCAGTGATTTGTGAGACTATCATACAGCGAAGCGGCATTAGGGCTGTTGTCACTTATCGTGCCAAAAAACCGGGCAGCTTAAGAGAAAAGCTTATCAAAAGAAATTCCATAAAGAAATATCAGAATATGGAACAGATATACAGGGATATTGTGGATTTGTCAGGAGTAAGAATAGCTGTTTATTTTCCGGAGGATAGAGAGGAAATAGGAAGACTCATAGAATCGGAATTCAGTACCGAAAAAACCAAAAAATTTCCCGATATGGAGCAAAAGCACTATCAAGATGATTCATATAAGAAACGATTTACAGGCTATGATGCAATTCACTACAGGGTAAGAATCAGAGAAGATAAGCTTGAAGACAACAACAAAAGGTATGCCCTTGCACAGGTGGAAATACAGATTGCATCTTCATTGATGCATGCCTGGGCCGAGGTGGAACACGACCTTGCCTATAAGCCCCAGATTGGAAGCCTCTCTGAGGAAGAACTCACAATATTGGATGAGCTTAATGGAATTGTGCTGGCAGGGGAAATAGCACTGGAAAAACTGCAAAAGGCCTTCAAATACAGGATAGCAACCATGGAACAGCAGTTTAACAACCATTATGAACTGGCAGCTTTAATAAGAAGAAAAATCAGCAGCGATTTGCTGAAGGATTATTACATGGGCAGGGTAGATATACTATTGAAGTTCCTGCAAAAGACTGGAATGGATTATCCTAAAAAAGCTTGCCCCTATATAAGTTTTCTTGATAATATTAGAACAATACGGGGATACAAGACAATCACAGACTATTTTGTTGATTTGGTCCTGGATCGGAATCCGGATTATTATAACCAATATGTAGAGGCAAAATATGAGCTTAGCAGTAATAATCCGTATGTATCCATTCAAAAGCAAATAATACTCAATAAGGAGAATAAACAGCTTAGCTGCTTTATAGAGAAATGGATAGAGCTGGAGAAGGCAATAAGGATGATAACCCAGGACAGAGATGGAGAAAACAATTCAAAAAATAAGATCAAAAATAGGGAACCCCTTGCGGTAATGGGCAAAAAAGCCATTGCGGGGGATGAGTCTTTGATTGAAGACATAAAACACCTTGAAGAAATCAGAAACAAGGTCATATACAGTATAGAGATGCCCGATGATCAACAGCTGAGGAATTCCGTACAATCCATCTCGGCTATTTTGGAAGAGATCTCTAAGGCACCTCAATGGATATAAATTTTGTATATCACATAATTGGCTACAGGCAATACTTTATCAAAATTGGCCAATGGGATCACAGATACGCCTGTTCTTATGGCTGCAAAGGCCCATGTTAGGAACGGAAAGCCTATTGTGATCGGTGTTTCTACCAATGACGGACTTGGATTAAATGCAAAAAATCTGGCGATACTGTTGAATTCTAAATATTACTATTTTATTCCCTTTGGTCAGGATAATCCGACCGGGAAAAGAAATTCCCTGGTTGCAAAAATGGACCTTCTGATACCAACTGTGGAAACGGCAATGGAAGGCAAACAGTATCAACCTTTGATTATTGAAAATTTCACATAAAAATGCTTTTAGAGAGGGTAATATAATGAAAATACTTATACAAAAATTCGGGGGAACCTCAGTAGCTACACGGGAGAGAAGGGAAAAGGTTGCAGACAAAATTGAAAAGGCTGTTAAGGAAGGGTTCTTTCCTGTTGTCGTCGTATCAGCAATAGGAAGAAGTGGCGACCCATATGCAACAGATACCTTAATTAAATTTGGGGATTCCATAGGATTGAAAAGCAGTCTCAGGGAAATGGATTTGCTCATGTCCTGCGGAGAGATTATATCCTGTGTTATACTATCAAATACGATTAAACTGAAGAAATATGACAGCATAGCTCTTACCGGTGGGCAGGCGGGAATTATTACCGACGAGAATTTTGGTGATGCCAGCATATTAAATGTAGATCCAAGGTTTGTTATTGAAAACATTGAGAAAGGCATTATACCGGTGATTGCAGGTTTCCAGGGCAAGTCTGAAAAAGGGGAAACGACGACTCTGGGAAGAGGCGGCAGCGATGTCACTGCTGCAATAATTGCCGAAGCTCTTAATGCGGAGGCGGTGGAAATATATACCGATGTTGAGGGATTGATGACGGCGGACCCCAGTATAGTTCCGGATGCGACGGTAATGGACACGATATACTACAACGAGGTTTTTCAGATGGCCGAATACGGTTCTAAGGTGATTCATCCAAGAGCAGTAGAAATTGCCATGAGAAGCAATATTCCTGTAATCATCAAAAATACCATGACCGATTCTGCCGGGACCCTAATAACAAATTGTGACAGAGGCGGAAAATTTAAATATGAGAAAAACAATAAGATATTGACTGCTATTGCCCATATAAGCGATAGAGCAGGGGTCAAAATAGTATTTGACGGTACTGCAGGGGAGTATGAAAATGACAGCCACCTTTTCAGCACAGTGGCTTCTGAGGGGATAAGCGTTGACATGATCAATGTAAACCCTGATTTCAAGCTATTTATTGTTGAGGATTCAAATAAGGCGGGATTAAAAAAGGTCCTTGACAAGTATGGTTACAATTATGAGATCAAGTCCGACTGCAGCAAGGTAACAATAATCGGAAACAAGATGAGAGGGGTCCCGGGGGTAATGGCAAAAGCTATCAGCGCCTTGGCCTCGAGGAGCATTGAGGTGCTCCAAACCTCCGATTCCCACACTACGATTTCCTTCCTTATAGAAAACTCCCGTACAAATGATGCAGTCAACATACTTCATAAGGAATTCGGGCTTGGGAACAACAGCCAGTAATTGCACAGCATTTAGAATTTTCGGATTGATGAGATACTTTCCGGAAATTCTTTTTTTGGTGCCAAAATATGTTATTATAAATATGTCTGGAAACGCAAGAGAATTTATTTTTTGTGAAACTAAAATATAAAAATTAAGTCTAATATAGGGATACAAATTAATTACGGAAGAGTGGGCAGCATGGAAAAAACCATTGAACTTACAAATGTGAGGAAAATATACAGAATGGGAGAGGAAAAGGTAGTAGCCCTTGATAATATCAGCTTCGAAGTTGGGAAAACGGAGGTATGCTGTTTATTGGGTGCTTCAGGGTCAGGGAAATCAACTATTCTGAATTTGATGGCAGGTTTGGAAAAGCCGACGAAGGGCGAAATAAGAATCAAAAAGTACAGCCTTGAAAAAATGAACGAAAGACAGTTGACAAAATTAAGGCAGAAGTATATAGGTTTTGTTTTTCAATCCTACAACCTGTTGGAACATTTTACTGCCTTGGAAAATGTAACATTACCTTTGGTGTTTAAAGGCATACCAAAAGGTATCAGGGAGCGAAGAGCCAGAGACATGCTGAAGGCTGTTGGCCTTGGTGATCGGATGAACCACAGGCCGTCCCAAATGAGCGGGGGACAGCAACAGCGGGTTAGTATAGCTAGAGCCTTTATTTCTAACCCTGAGATTGTTTTTGCGGACGAGCCTACGGGTAACCTGGATACAAAGACCAGCAATGATATAATGGGACTGATTATTGGAATGGCTGAAGAACACAAGCAGACCCTTGTAATAGTGACCCATGATCTGCAAATAGCCGGTTATGCCAATAGAGTCATACATATTAAGGACGGAAATGTCGAGAAGTATGAAATACATGATAGAAGGACGGGAATTGAATAAAATGAAAAAAAGAGTTTTTATTGTTTTTTTAACGGCAGTAATGGCCTTTACAGGGCTGACAGTCAATGTTATAAATGCACAAAGTGATATTAGTGCAGATTATAGCCATATATCCCTTTCAAAAATAACAAGGGGCGATAAATTTTCTTTAACATTTTACCTAAAAAAGGAAAGTACGGAAGCTATAACAGACGTAAACTATTCAATAACCAACAGCGATAGCTTCAAGGTCATCGGGGGAGAATCAAGCAAAAACGGCGCATTATTCGAAGTCAAATATACAGTTAGCTTGGAATATACCGGGGGCAGCAGGAATCTTCCAATCGAGCTTACCTACAAAAAAGGAGGCCCGGATAACATCCAAATCATTGAAAATATTGAGATAACTGAAATAGATGAGGATAGTTCATCTTCCTCCGGCAGCTCAGGGAATGAGCCGAAGCTCATAATAGAAAGCACCTCGATACCCTCTGCAGCAGCCGGGGATACAATGAAAATCCCCCTAACGATTACAAACGAGAGCCTTCACACTGCCAGGAACATAACTGTAACAATTTCTCTCAATGAAAGCGGAGATAACCCCTTTGATATTAACAGCCTCAATCTTACCCAGTCGGTAGGCTCATTAAACAGCAAAAAAAGCGATTTAGTAAGCTTCAATTTAAAGGTTAAACCCTACGCAGAGGAAAAGACTTATGAAATGAATGTTGAATTTAAGTACTATAATTCAAAGAACAGTTATTTCACAAGCAGCGAGAAAATTTACGTCAAGGTTACAAATAACAGGAATGAACCGGCATTGACGGTTCAGGATATCAAATACAGCGTCAATCCAGTGAAAGCCGGAGATAAAATGCAGGTAAGCCTTAATCTGTCGAACATGGGGGATTTGGATGCGGAAGGGGTGAGGCTAACTGTTGAAGGCTTGAAAAAGGATGAATTTACTTTGTCCGGGGGTGTTGACAGCTTTTATCTTGACAGGATAAAAGGCAATGAGAAAAAGAATGTACTATTGAATCTCATAGCGGCAGATTCAATGGCGACTGGAAATTACGGGCTTGAAATAAAAATAGAGTATAAGGATCAGAGGAAAGCCGCCTATTCCAACAAGTTCAATTTTTTCATAAATGTACAGGGAAGGGACAGGGGTTCCAATGTATTACTGAATAATATCAAGGTTGCACCGCAGGAAGTCAAAGCAAATGATAATTTTATACTGAGCTTTGATGTTTGCAACGAAGGCAAATTTACTGCCAGGAATGTCAAAGTGACAATTAAGGGTGATGATGGAATAATATCAAAGTCGTCTGATGTCAGAATTTTTGGCGGTCTTGCGGCAGGGGAAACAAAAAAGCTCGAATATACACTTTTTGCAGGCAGCGAAACCAAAACACAGAATTATAATATTTTAATAAACCTTGAATATGAGGACGGAGAAACGGAAAACTCTAAGCACTCAATAAATCAATACGCCGGAGTATATGTGAATGGCGGCAGCAGTAAGATAACACCGAAAATAATCATAAGCAATTATAACTTTGAACCCAAAATTGTCAGGGCCGGAGAGGAATTCAACCTGGATCTGACCTTCATGAATACCAGCCTAAAAAAGACGGTTAACAATGTCAAAATATATCTGACGGGAATAGATTCAAATAAAGACGGGAATATCGTATTTACACCCGTCGGAAGCAGCAATACTTTTTTCATCGACTCAATAAAACAAAAGGATACTGTATCAAGAAGCATCAGAATGTTTACAATACCGGATGCGCAACCCAAGTATTACAATATTACTGCCAATATTGAATATCAGGATGATGAGGGAACAGAATACAAAGCCGAAGAATTGATAGGAATTCCTGTGATTCAGCAATCAAAGCTTGATACCTCCGAAATAAACCTTCCTATGGAAATTTACGTTGGTCAACCTTCGCTGGTAAGCTTGCAGTATTATAACAAAGGAAAAACAAAGCTTTCAAATCTGATGATCAAGGTAGAGGGTGACTTTCAGATAGACAACGGGGAGGCCTACATAGGCAATTTTGAGTCTGGCTCCAGTGATTATTATGAATCAATGATCACTGCTATGAACCCTGGGACCGTTGAAGGAAAAGTAAAATTCAGTTATGAGGACCCTTCGGGAGAGGAATTCGTATACGAAAGGGAGTTCACTATGAATGTTGTTGAGATGCCTCCCATGGAAATGCCGGGGGATATGCCTTCCATGCCTGAAAGCACTAAGGACAAGATACTGAATAATACCATCAAAAATAAATACTTTTGGATAATAATTGCGGTTGTTGCTGCGGGGATTTTCACAGCCGTAAAGCTTATTAAAAACAAGAGAAGGAAGGGTATGGAGTTGGATGAATAGTATTGATATAATACGAATTACCCTGAAAAACCTTCTGAGAAGAAAGACCAGGACCCTTTTGACCGTAATGGGGGTTATTATAGGCACCGCTTCAATAGTGATAATGATATCAATAGGTATCGGTATGGAGGAAGGCTTCAAGCAGGAGCTTTCAAGAATGGGGAGCCTTAATACAATAAATATCCGGTCCCCTGAGAATGGAATGTATTATGGCATGTATGAGGAAGAAAATGCCAGAAGCAATACTGATAAAAAGCGGGACCTGGATGATACTGCAGTATCGGATTTTTCCCGCATAAGCGGAGTCGATTCGGTAATACCCTTTCTAGAAACCCACGGGAAAATTAAGATTGGGAAACATATTGGTTATGTCCAGCTACAGGGAATCGATCTTAAACACATGGATAAACTGGGGCTTAAGGTTGCCGAGGGAAGGCTCCTTGACAGCGAGGATGCAACAAGTGTTGTTTTTGGCTTTGGAGTTAACTACAACATGTATAATCCAAAGGTTATGAATAGATATGGCTGGGGCGACAGCAGCCCGGAGGTAGAGCTTATAAACGATAAAATAACTCTCTCTCTTGATATGTCTTATGGTGAAGAGTACATGCAAGGGGAGGGGAGCACGGTAAAAAAACCTTTAACGTATAAAATCAAGGGCGTCGGAGTTCTTGAGGAGGGCAGCTACGAATATTACAACAGTACTTTTATGGATATCACGTTGCTCAAGAAAATAATCAAGGACTATAACAGAGGTAAGAACCAAAATGATAATTCATCTGATTACAGGAATATAAAAGGGTATTCAAGAATAATAGTCAAGGTAAAAGACATAAAGGATGTTCAAAAAATACAAAAACAAATAAAGGACATGGGCTTTTATGCCGACAGTCTGACAGATATACTTGAGTCAATGCAGAAGACCTCTTCAAGCATAAGAATCGTATTGGGTGCAATCGGGGCGGTGTCTCTTCTTGTAGCCTCCATAGGAATTACTAATACTATGGTTATGTCTATATATGAACGCACTAGGGAAATTGGGATAATGAAGGTGATTGGATCTTCCCTGAGAGATATAAAAAGCATGTTTCTTTTTGAAGCTGCATCAATAGGGCTTTTGGGCGGTATGTTAGGGCTGCTTTTGAGCTATGGGTTGTCTTTTGGGTTGAACAAAGCGGGTTTTGCTCTGATGGGCTTTTTTGGCCCAGGAGGGGAGGGAAGCAGAACCTCTGTAATACCTTTATGGCTGGCTGGATCTGCCATGCTGTTTACTACAATTATCGGACTTGTTTCCGGTTTTTATCCTGCCAGAAGGGCAATGCATTTAAGCGCATTGGAAGCGATAAGAAGAGAATAGATGACCAAGGTTTTCAAAAAAGCGTCCTTAGGCGCTTTTTTGTATATGGATTGTATTAAAGGTAAAAATATCACTTATAAGAAGAAGTAATGAATTTATTATTAAGCCTGGAGAGTGATATTTTTGGTTGATTTATTCGCATTCGGCTCCAATGAAGAAACAGAGACAGGAGGGAAGGAGGGCTGCAAGGAAGAAAATGCAGCAGCCGAGAATTTAAAGGAAATTGGGGTGCCTAAGGCACCCCAATTTAAGAGCAACATACACTGTATAACGGTCATTGGGCAGATAGAAGGACACGTATTGCTTCCGCCTCAAAACAAGTCAACAAAGTATGAACATATAATACCACAGATAGTAGCAGTGGAAGAAAACCCTGAAATTGAGGGGCTCCTTCTTATTCTTAATACTGTAGGGGGGGACGTAGAAGCCGGCCTTGCGCTTTCAGAGCTTATAGTGAGCATGAGCAAACCCGCAGTCTCCCTGGTACTTGGCGGAGGCCACAGTATCGGGGTGCCTCTGGCTGTTTCTGCCGATCATTCATTCATTGCCCCTACGGCAACGATGACTATACATCCAATAAGAATGAACGGTTTGATTATCGGTGTGCCTCAGACCTTTGATTATTTTAATAAAATGCAGGAACGCATAATCAGATTCATAGTGGATCATAGCAATATTGACGTGACCTTACTAAAGCAGCTTATGTTCACAACCAGTGAGCTTGCAAATGATGTGGGTACTGTGCTTGTGGGGGCAGAAGCAGTAAAAAACGGTTTAATCAAGGAAATAGGCGGTCTTCATCAGGCTCTCGCAAAACTCCGGGGTCTTATATCAGCAGCAAAGGGGGATTAAAAAATAATTACAGGCTGTCTCGAAGGTTTTTCGTTATCATTTTCAAATGTCCGCCGCTTTGCTCATACTGCTTAGTTGCACCCGTTGGAAAATAAGACTATAATATCATTAGGGAAAAGGAGATTATTTTTATGGGGTGATTGCTTGCCAAAGAAAAGTTCACAAAACACTATTAAGTACGAAATAGCTGGAGTATCGTTAATATTGGCCAGCATATACATATATATCAGCCTTTTCAGCAATAACTCAGGTATTGTAGGAGATAGGGTCAGGATACTGCTGCTTGGGATATTCGGGCTTGGAGCCTATATAGTGCCCATTCTTATTATTATAGTAGGACTGGCTATGGTATACCGCAAGGACGAAATACAGATTAATATCAAGTTTTATTCTTTCTGTACATTTATTCTGGCAGTTCTAATTACTCTATTTCTGGTCAATTACAATGAAATAGAAGGCGCAGATGCAAAATGGATCGATTCCATAAGGTATTATTATACCCTTGGTACTTTAAATGCAGGGGGAGGCGCTGTAGGCAGTTTTTTTGGCTATGCATTCATAAGGCTTTTCGGAATGATTGGTACGATATCTATCGTTACGGCATTGTATTTAATATCAATACTAATGTTTACTGAGATATCCGCATTGAGCATTTTAGAATTTATTAAGCAGATTTTTGTTGATGCATGTTCCTTCATTAAGAATAAAGGCAGAGAGGCCGCAGTTACAAGGGAACTGCAGAGGCAGTCAGCTTCTGATAATCAAAAAGTCACCGGGTTTGTTGAGGATATTGATGATACAGGAAAGGCAAATGTTGATAGGAAGGTCAAAATCCTTGACTTTACAAAGCGTTTTGATAAAGACTTCAGAGACAAATCCGAAGGAGAAGCCCGGGAAAATGCCGGGGAAACTACAGGGATGAAAGAGCCAGGATATAATAATGGCGTAAAGGCCGATGAAGCTACCAAAATAACGCCAATAAGCAACAAGCATTATACAAATTACAAAATGCCGGGAATAAGCCTTCTTTCTCTTCCTACAGAAAATAAATCGGGCAATGGCAAAAAAGAAGTAATGAATAATGTAAAAATACTCGAAGACACTCTCAGGAACTTTGGAGTCAGCGCAAGTATCTCCCAGGTTTCCGTAGGCCCGGCTATTACGAGATATGAGCTTCAGCTCAGCCCGGGAGTAAAGGTAAGCAAAATACTGAGCCTTGCGGATGACATATCTCTGAGCCTTGCTTCACCGGGTATAAGAATTGAGGCCCCAATACCGGGGAAGGCTGCCATCGGAATTGAAGTTCCAAACAAGGATATTACAATGGTATTATTGAGAGAGGTACTGGAATCAGAGGAGTTTAGGAAACAAAAATCAAAAATATCCTTTTGCCTGGGGAAAGATGTCGCAGGGGCCAATGTAGTGGCGGATCTTGCAAAAATGCCCCATCTTCTTATTGCTGGTTCTACAGGTTCCGGCAAAAGTGTATGTGTCAATGCACTGATAGCAAGTATACTGTATAAGGCGACACCTGATGAAGTTAAGCTTTTGCTTATTGATCCCAAGGTGGTTGAGCTTAGCATATACAATAAGATCCCTCACCTTTTAGTTCCTGTCGTGACGGATCCCAAAAAAGCAGCAGGGGCTTTGAATTGGGCTGTCATGGAAATGACGGAACGTTACAAGAAGTTCGCATCCAATAACGTTAGGGATATATATGGTTATAACAAATCCGGCAAGGAGGAGCTTGAGAGGTTGCCGCAGATAGTTGTTGTAATAGATGAACTGGCAGATCTTATGATGGTTTCTCCGGGAGAGGTTGAGGATTCAATTTGCAGATTGGCTCAAATGGCCCGTGCAGCCGGTATTCATCTTGTTGTAGCCACCCAGAGGCCTTCCGTTGATGTCATCACAGGCTTGATAAAAGCAAATATTCCTTCCAGAATATCTTTTGCGGTTTCTTCTCATGTTGATTCAAGAACTATAATTGATATGGGAGGAGCAGAAAAACTCTTAGGGAAGGGAGACGCTCTGTTCTACCCCGTAGGAGAGGCAAAACCGATACGAGTTCAGGGAGCATTTGTTTCAGAAAAAGAAATTGAAAGGCTGGTAAATTTCATTAAAGGTCAGGTTTCTGTGGACTATGACAATCAAATAATTAAAGAAATAGAGCAAAAAGCCCGGTTTGATGAAGATTCGGAAGCAGATGAACTGCTGAATGATGCCATAAGGATCGTAGTTGAGAGTGGCCAGGCTTCAATACTTATGCTGCAGAGAAGACTAAAAATAGGCTATAGCAGAGCGGCAAGAATAATAGATCAGATGGAGGAACGCAATATAATAGGAAGATTTGAGGGCAGCAAGCCAAGGAAAGTCCTTGTGAGCAGAGAAGATATTGATGCACCATAAACTCAAACAAACAGACGACCGGAAGGAGAATAATTCTTGGTACAAAAAGCGGCGGTTATATCCCTTGGATGCTCTAAGAACCTTATTGATTCAGAGGTCATGATGCAGAGCATCCTTAATAATGACTACGAGATCACAAATAATGCAGAAGTTGCGGAAATAATTATTATTAATACCTGTGGTTTCATTGATAGTGCAAAACAGGAATCCATAGACACAATACTTGAAATGTCTGGGTACAAAGTGAAAGGGAAATGTAAGGCGCTTATAGCGGCCGGATGCCTGGCGGAACGCTACAGGGAAGAGCTTTTAAAAGAGCTTCCTGAACTTGATGCAGTCATTGGCACCGGCGATTACAAAGACATTGCCGCTGTAGTACAGAAGACACTAGCGGGGGAAAAGGTAGTTCGATACGGGCACCAGGAATTGATTGATATAAATAAGCTCCCAAGGCAGGTTTCCGGTTTTTGTCCGTCAAATTACCTGAAAATTGCGGAGGGCTGTGATAACAGATGCAGTTATTGTATAATACCCTCCTTGAGAGGAAGGTACAGAAGCAGAAAAATGGAGGATATTCTGGAAGAAGCTGAAGATCTTTCGAAAAATGGAGTTAAGGAACTGAATATAATAGCACAGGATATCACAAGGTACGGAATAGACTTATATAATGAATACAAACTTAGTAAACTGCTTAAAGAGCTTGTGAAAATCGATGGTATAGAATGGATAAGACTTCTTTATTCCTACCCGGATGAATTCAATAAAGAGCTGATTGATACTATGTCTCAAAATGAAAAGATTCTTAAGTACCTGGATATTCCTATACAGCATGCCAGCAATTCAATACTGAGGAAAATGGCTCGAAGGAGCAGCAAGGAGAAAATAACCAAACTAATTGATGATCTAAGGACAAGCATGCCCGGAATAGTCCTGAGGACATCCTTGATAGTGGGTTTTCCGGGAGAAACAGAAAATGATTTTAAAGAACTATATGATTTTGTCTCGGATATAAGGTTCAACAGGCTTGGCGTTTTTACCTATTCAAGGGAAGAGAATACCCCCGCCTTTGACCTGCCCGATCAAATCGATGAAAAGATAAAACAGGAACGCCTCAATAGAATAATGCTTCTCCAGAAGAGTATTTCTAAGGAGCATAACACGGGAATGGTCGGGAAACCGATAAGAGTTCTGGTTGAAGGTTCATCCGGGAATAGGTATTTCGGAAGAACTTATATGGATGCCCCTGAAATAGACGGAAGGGTATACTTTACATCGGAGTGGAATTTAGTACCGGGAGATTTTTGCTATGTCACCGTAAAAAAAGCATATGATTATGATTTGGTGGGGGAGAGAATAGATGAACCTGGCAAATAAAATTACGATATTAAGAATATTAATGATACCGGTTTTTATGATTCTTATGCTGATAGAATTTCCGTACCACATGGAGGCTGCCTTAATAGCCTTCCTTGCAGCATCGGTGACAGACAAGTTGGATGGCCACATTGCAAGAAAGTACAATATGATTACAGATCTTGGTAAGTTTATGGATCCCCTGGCAGACAAGCTGCTGATTACAGGAGCCCTTGTAGTTCTTATCCAACTGGGGAGAATCGAAGCATGGATAGTTTTTATTGTGCTTACGAGGGAATTTGCAGTAACAGGGCTCAGGAGCCTGGCGGCAGCTCAAAATATCATTATTGCTGCTGGGAAATATGGAAAGGCCAAAACAGTAATTCAGATAATTAGTATTTCAATACTGATTTTGGACAATTTTCCTTTCAGCCTGCTGAGTATTCCAATGGATATATTTATGGTTTATGTAATGCTTATTATTACTGTATTATCAGGAATCGACTACTTCAATAAAAATATGCAGATCATATTAAAGATGAAATAATGCTCACACAAGGGGCTGCATTGCCTGGCGCGTATCAATAAGCTTCTACCTTTGTGCAAGCGTAGTTGGTGGGAGCATGTCACTTTGGAGGTAAACATGAAAGGTGAAATTATAGCTGTAGGTACGGAATTACTTCTGGGAAACATAGTAAATACCAATGCACAGTTTATTTCCCAAAAGATGGCGGATCTTGGAATAGACGTTTTTTACCATGTTGTTGTAGGGGATAATATGAAGAGACTGGTCGACACAGTAAAGACAAGCCTGGAGCGTTCAGACCTTATTATTACATGCGGGGGATTAGGGCCTACGGTTGATGATATAACAAAAGAAGGTGTATCCGAAGCATTTGGCTTGAGATTGCTCCCGGACGAGGGGACAATAGAGAAAATCAGGGGCATGTTCAAAGCATCGGGATGGCAGATGACTGAAAATAATATAAAGCAGGGCTACGTTCCCGAGGGTGCCTCTATAATTGAAAATGATAACGGCACTGCCCCGGGCATATTGATAGAGAAGGACGGCAAAATAGCAATAATGCTCCCGGGACCCCCTAATGAGCTGTATGCTATGTTTGAGGAAAAGGTACTGCCATATCTAAGAACTAAAGTTTGCTCAACGATCAGGTCAAAAATGCTTCGCATTGTTGGTGTAGGGGAATCGGCAGCTGAGGACATGCTTAAAGAAATAATAATGGGGCAGACTAACCCTACAATAGCCCCCTATGCAAAGGACGGAGAAGTTCACTTGAGAATTACAGCAAAAACAGATGATCCGTCAGAGGCAGACAGGCTTATAGAGCAAATGGAACAAAAAGTCAGATCAATACTTGGTGATAACATTTATGGGTTCAATGACGAAAGCCTGGAAGAAGTCGTTCTTAATCTGCTTAGAGAGAAAGGAATGACCCTGTCACTAGCAGAATCCTGTACAGGAGGCCTTGTAGGAAGTCGCCTGACAGACATACCGGGGGCATCTGCCAGCTTTATTTGCGGAATTATAAGCTATAGCAACGAATCAAAAATTAGTATTCTGGGGGTAAGAGAAGAAACAATTAGAGATTTTGGAGTAGTCAGCAGCCAGACGGCAGAGGAAATGGCAATAGGAGCAAAAAGGGTCGGGGGAACAGATATCGGGGTTTCTGTTACGGGTATTGCGGGACCTGAAGGGGGTAGTTCAGAAAATCCTGTAGGGACCTGCTATATAGGAATTGCAATAAAAAATGAAGTTAAAGTATTTAAGTTGAAAATAAACGGAAACAGAAAAAAAGTTAAATGGAATTCAGGAAACAGGGCTCTCGATTATTTGAGAAGGGAACTTCTTTACTTGTAACACTAAATGCCATCCACTACTTTGTAATACTAAATGCAACCCCTCACTTTGCCAAAGTAACTGCAACCACCCTCGGGCTCTTTAGTTGCACTTACTATGTCAATTGAAGTGATTTGAATAATTATGGAAAAATTATGTAATCGTATTGACTAATGTATGACATTATTATATAATAGAAACATAAGAACGTGTGTTCGAGACAAATTAGTATACGCACACGAACACGTGTGCGAGACAAAATAGCATATACTTACGAAAGGAAGGTGCGGCAGGTAATCTGCGAAGCAATGAACGACAAAAAGAAAGCTATTGAAATGGCTTTCAGCCAGGTTGAAAAGCAATTCGGGAAGGGCTCAATCATGAAACTTGGTGAAGCCACAAAAATGAATGTGGAATCTGTTTCCACGGGCTCGATAGAACTGGATATAGCATTGGGAATCGGAGGAGTACCAAAGGGAAGAATAGTTGAAATATACGGGCCGGAATCCTCAGGTAAAACTACAGTGGCTTTGCATATAATAGCGGAATCACAGCGAAATGACGGTGAGGTAGCTTTCATAGATGCTGAGCATGCTTTGGATCCCTTATATGCAAAAAATCTTGGTGTTAATATTGATAATCTTATAGTATCACAGCCGGATACCGGCGAGCAGGCCCTTGAAATAGCGGAGACACTTGTCCGCAGTGGGGCAATTGATATAGTTGTTGTTGACTCTGTTGCGGCATTGGTTCCCAAAGCTGAAATAGACGGCGAGATGGGTGATGCCCACGTTGGCTTGCAGGCAAGGCTTATGTCACAGGCTCTCAGAAAGCTTGCAGGAGCCATAAGCAAGTCGAGGACCACAGTTATATTCATAAACCAGCTTAGGGAAAAGGTAGGCGTCATGTTCGGCAATCCTGAGACGACTCCCGGGGGAAGAGCACTCAAATTTTATGCGTCCGTAAGGCTGGAAGTCAGAAAAATTGAAAACATCAAGCAAGGTGGTGATACGACGGGGAGCAGAACAAGGGTCAAGGTGGTCAAGAACAAGGTAGCGCCGCCTTTCAAACAGGCTGAGTTTGATATAATATACGGGGAGGGAATTTCCAAAGAGGGAAGTATACTGGATACGGCAGCTAACAATGACCTCATCCAAAAAAGCGGTTCCTGGTATTCTTATGGAGATGTAAGGATAGGACAGGGAAGGGAAAATGCCAGACAGTACCTTAAGGAGAACCCGGCGCTCGCAGCAGAATTAGACAAAAAGCTCAGGGATATGTTCAATCTCGGAATATCCAAGGCAAAATCCGTAGATGAAGAAGATGTACAGACAGAAAATGAATAGTGTGGCAGATGTTTATCAAAATAACACCAATTCATATCCAACTTCTTAGTCAGGAGATATATTGACATAAATATGAAGCTCCAATTTCTTCAAGTAGAGAGTGGTTCACGCAGATACAATAACCTCTATCATAATAAAATGCTGTTGCTTTCTTGCGTTTTGTTATAAGGTGGAGGTTTGTTTTTCTGCAAGCATGCTAAACTATGCCAAAGTATGCCGGAGATCATACATTGGGCGAGTTAGAATACCACATTCAGGAAGGTAGTGAATCAATGATAATAACAAGGATTGAAGAACAGAAAAAAAATAAAAAAAGAAGCAGCATTTTTGTTGACAATGAGTATTATTGTTCCATAGATAAGGACATATTAGGAGAAATATGCCTTTCTGAAGGGAGACAACTTAATGAAGAGGAGTTCAGCCGGATCATGGAGACAATCCAGTATAAAGATGCACTTAGGGCTGCACTTTATATGCTTACTCGCTCTTCAAAAACTGAGAATGAGGTCAGAAAAAAGCTTAGAGAAAAGCAATATTCTGAAAAATCTATAAACCAGGTATTAAAGTATCTGGAGGAAATAAACTATGTTAACGACACAAATTACACAGAAAGCTATGTCAGAAGTATGAGAGATACAAAGGGCATCAGCAGAAAAAGCCTTTATTACAAGCTGGTTGCCAAGGGGATTGACAGCGATATAATTCAACAAGTCCTCGATGAGGCCGGGATCAATGACTATGACTCGGCCTTAAAGATCGCTCAAAAAAAAGCTATCACTATTAAAGGGGACAAAAGGGAGAAAGCATCAAAACTTCTCAGCTTTCTATACCGAAAGGGCTATGAAGCTGAAATATGCAGGAAGGTTATAGAGGAGCTCGACTGGGAATAAGCTAAGAATAAGCCGAAAATATGGACAATTTCATCAAAATCCAAGTAATTGTGCACAACATTCTTAAATTGTTTGAATTGTCTCAATAACTTGACAAAATTATGTATAAGTTATAGAATTATTTTGATATGGTGTATGTATTGTGTGTGTAATGTTCTTGCAATTTCCTATTATTATGATAATGATGATTTGAGAAAACGGGTTACGAGAGTCTTTACCGATAGTCAATAGAATAATATCAATAGGGAGGTGAAATTGTTATCGAACCAGTAATTTATTTAGCAATTGCCCTAATTACCTTTATCATAGGGTATTTAGTTAGAAGATATATTGCTGAATCTAAAATTAAAAATGCTGAGGAGCAGGCCGCCAAAATTGTCAGGGAAGCCGAAAAACAATGTGAAACCAAAAGAAAAGAGATTGTATTGGAGGCCAAGGAAGAAGTTCATAAGCTCAGGTCAGAGCTGGACAGAGAAGTTAGAGACAGGAGAAATGAAGTTCAGAGAATAGAAAGAAGGCTTATTCAAAGGGAAGAAAGTATAGACAAAAAAGTTGAGGCCCTTGAACAGAGAGACGAGACCATTACAAAAAAACAAAAAGAAATACAGAAATCCTATGAAGATGTTCAGGACCTTTACAAAAAACAAGTTGAAGAACTGGAAAGATTATCGGGCTTATCATCAGAAGACGCAAAGCAACTGCTTTTAAATAACATAGAAAAAGAAATTAGGCATGAAGCTGCTATAATGATAAAAGAAATTGAAAGCAAGGCAAGAGAAGAAGGAGAACGAAAAGCAAAAGAAATAATAGGAAGCGCAATTCAAAAGTGTTCTGCCGACCATGTTGCCGAGACAACAGTCTCTGT
>CAYURW010000031.1:0-6355 GCA_964447145.1 uncultured Clostridiaceae bacterium | reverse complement strand
TCCGAACGATGAGATGAAAGGCAGAATAATAGGAAGAGAAGGCAGAAATATTAGAACATTGGAAACACTGACAGGTATTGATCTAATTATAGATGATACACCGGAAGCCGTTATACTATCCGGCTTTGATCCAATCAGGAGAGAAGTAGCCAGAGTCGCCCTTGAAAAACTCATCGTCGACGGAAGGATACACCCTGCAAGAATTGAGGAAATGGTTGATAAAGCCAAAAAAGAAGTAGACAACTATGTCAGGGAGCAGGGTGAACAGGCAACCTTTGATACAGGAGTTCACGGGTTGCATCCGGAGATTGTGAAACTTCTTGGGAGGCTGAAATACAGGACAAGTTACGGTCAAAACGTGCTGAAGCATTCAGTAGAAGTGGCTCACCTTGCTGCGGCAATGGCTGCGGAGCTGGGTGTCGACATTAAACTTGCAAAAAGGGCCGGACTTTTACACGACATTGGAAAAGCTGTGGACCATGAGGTTGAGGGCCCCCATGTACAGATTGGTGCAGACATTGCAAAAAAATACAAAGAATCTGCTGATGTGATACATGCCATATCGGCACACCATGGGGATGTCGAAGCTACTACCGTCGAAGCAGTTCTTGTTCAGGCTGCTGATGCTATTTCTGCTGCAAGGCCGGGAGCAAGAAGGGAAACTTTAGAATCATATATTAAACGTTTGGAAAAAATTGAAGAAATAGCGAATTCATTTGACGGAGTTGAGAAATCCTTTGCCATTCAAGCCGGCAGAGAGGTCAGAATTATGGTTAAGCCGGAGGATGTCAGTGACAGCGAAATTGTGTACATTGCAAAGGATATTGTTAAGAAAATTGAAGATGAGCTTGAATATCCCGGGCAGATCAAAGTAAATGTAATTAGGGAAACCAGAGCAATAGAATATGCAAAGTAAAAATGTGCGGCTGTGCATTCATAATGCAGAAGCCGCCTTTTTAATACTATGGGAGATTATTATTTCCTATAATATTAAAAGCATTGATTTGAGTGCCCGCGCAGAGTTTACTTCAGAAATTGCTGCCCTTCTTCCTATATAGAATATGCTAGTATACAGCTAATTAAAATAGGATACACCCTCTGGCATATTCTATGAATTAATGTTAATAATATGCTTTGCATATTGCATAATGTGCTTTGAATTAAACACTATGGAGGTTAATATGAACATATTATTTATTGGAGATATTGTAGGCAGGCCAGGAAGGAGCTATCTAGGTAAAAATCTTTCCAGACTTATAAAAGAAAATTCTATAGATTTTACTGTTGCAAATGGAGAAAACTGCGCAGGGGGAATAGGGATAACCAAAAACACATATGATGAACTGATTAATATGGGGATTGATATGATCACCCTGGGCAATCATTCCTGGGGCAAAAAAGAGATTCTTGAATTTATTGATGAGGGGGCTGACAATCTTGTCAGGCCTGCCAACTACCCTGAAGGTATTCCCGGAAAAGGCTTTCGAATTGCCGAAAAATCAGGGAAAAGAATAGCGGTTATTAATCTGTGCGGGAGGGTGTTCATGGATTGTATTGAATGCCCGTTTAGAACAGCTGATTCAATAATTGCAGACCTCAGGGAAAAGGTCGATATCATTATTGTTGACTTCCATGCTGAAGCTACTTCTGAAAAGCTAGCAATGGGATGGCACCTTGATGGAAGAGTGCATGCCGTGATAGGTACACATACCCATGTCCAAACTTCGGACGAAAGGGTTTTACCTTTTGGTACGGCTTATATTACTGACGTAGGGATGACTGGACCTAAGGATTCAATATTGGGGGTTGAAAAGGAAACCGTTATCAAAAAATTTATGACCGGTATGCCGGCATATTTTGAAGTGGCTAATAGCGAGGCAACCCTCGGAGCTGTGATAGTTCAAATTAATGCTGACAATAAGGTGGTAGGGATTGAAAGGATTGTGGAATAACAAAAAATATTTATGTGAAAATTGAATTGTAATGAAAAACAATTTCAGAAAAACTTGTAGGTCAGATATTCTACTAAATTGTAGAAAAAAAGAGGATTTATAGAAAAATTGTAGAAATAATAATTAATCTGTTTTTGTTTATTTTGGAGCATATAATATAATAGGAGGGCTTTAAGTGGAAGTTTTGAAAGTATCAGCTAATTCAAAACCAAATTCCGTTGCAGGAGCATTAGCAGGTGTATTAAGAGAAAGAGGTTCTGCAGAAATACAAACCATAGGAGCAGGTGCGCTGAATCAAGCAATAAAGGCAATTGCTATCGCAAGGGGGTTTGTTGCTCCCGGAGGTATTGATTTAATCTGTATTCCCGCCTTCACCGATGTAGAGATCGAAGGAGAAGAGCGGACTGCAATAAAATTGATAATAGAACCTAGATAACAGAGAATGCCTGCTTTTACAAGCAGGTATTGTTTTTTCGATATCACAAATCCTTTAGATTTGTGATATAACTCATGGGAAGTATCCCAGCAAAACGAACATAGGCAAGTATCACAAATCCTTCGGATTTGTGATATAATATTATTTATCGGTGTAAAATATTAGAGGGTATATACTATACTGGAGGAAATATATGCTAAAAGCAGATTTACATATACATACCAATGCATCTGATGGTATTATGAGCCCTTGTGAAGTGGTGCGATGGTCAAATATAAAAAGATTGAGGGCAATTGGGATAACAGATCACGACACTGTAAAGGGTATTGGTCCTGCATTGGCTTCTTCTTCTTATTTTGGAGTTGAAATTGTGCCCGGGATAGAGCTCAGCACTATGTACGAAAGTGAAGAAATACATATACTAGGCTACTATATTAATTATAAGGATAAATGGTTTCTAAGTATCCTTGACGAAATACAGGATTCAAGATCAAAAAGGGCAGAAAAGATAGTAAACAAACTTAATGAATTGGGAGTAAACATAACAATACTCGAGGTGAGGGCTCTGGCAGGAGCCGGGGCAATAGGAAGGCCGCATATAGCAAGGGCAATGATTGAAAGGGGATATATCAATAACATTAAGGAGGCCTTTGATAAGTACATTGGAAATGGTTGCCCGGCATACACTGAGCGATATAAACTAAGCAGTGAAGAAGCGATAAGTGTTGTTAAGAATGTAGGAGGTATACCAGTGATTGCACATCCGGGGCTTATTAAAGACAGAGCAAACATAGGCAAAGTTATAGAACTTGGTATTGAGGGAATGGAAGTATTTCATCCAAAGCATGACAGTGAGACCATCAGAGATATGCTGACTGTTGCAGAATCAAAAAAGTTGTTGATTACTGGCGGCTCCGACTGTCATGGTGTTAAACTAAATAATGAGCCTATTCTGGGAAGTTGTTCAATCGACTATAAATATGTAAAAATGCTTAAAGAGGCTGCAAATATAAGAATTAGGAGGAAAAGAAATGGAAGTTATACTGTCTAAGAAAGCTTCTGGTATTGCTCCGTCAATGACTTTGTCAATTGATGCAAAGCTAAAGCAAATGATTTCAAATGGAATAAAAGTCTATGGTTTTGGGGCTGGCGAACCAGACTTTGACACCCCCGAATACATAAGGGCTGCCGCCATTGAGGCTATTAATAAGGGCTTGACTAGATACACTGCAGCTCAAGGTACTTTAGAACTTAGGAAAGCAATATGCAATAAGTTTGAGAGAGACAACAACCTTAAATACGAGCCTGATCAGGTAATAGCTTCAAGCGGGGCCAAGCATTGTTTATCCAATGCCTTTGCAGCAATACTAAACCCTGGGGATGAAGTAATTGTGCCGGTGCCATATTGGGTGAGCTATTTAGAGATAATAAAGATTAACAACGGAGTCCCTCTTCCTGTCTCAACAAGGAAAGAGAATAACTTCAAGATAACAAAAGAAGAACTTATTAAATCACTTTCCCCAAAATCAAAGGCAATTCTGTTAAATTCACCTAACAATCCCTCAGGAGCTATTTACTCTGAAAAAGAACTAATTGATATTGCAGAGGTTGCAGAGGCTAATGATTTATATATTGTTTCAGATGAAATATATGAAAAACTGGTATATGACGGGAAGAGACATATTAGTATAGCTTCATTGGGAAATAAAATAAAGGACCTTACAATTGTAATAAACGGGATGTCAAAGGCCTATGCTATGACGGGCTGGAGGCTCGGTTATGCTGCAGGGAACAAAAAGTTGATAAAGGCAATGGCAGGTATTCAAAGTCATGCTGTATCACACCCCAGTTCCATAACCCAATATGCTTCGGCTGCGGCGTTGGATGGTCCACAGGATTGCATATCGACAATGGTAAGTGAATTTGGAAAGAGACGGATATACATGTATGAGAGAATTAACTCGATTAACGGATTAAGCTGCATCAAACCGGAAGGGGCATTTTATGTATATGTGGATATTAGTAACTACCTTGGTAAAAAGCTTTGTGGCGAAAAGCTGAACTCTTCATTGGATTTTGCACAAATTGTGCTCGAAAAGGGCAATATAGCCGTAATACCGGGAGCTGCGTTCGGGACAGATAATTATATAAGATTATCCTATGCAACTTCCATGGAGATAATAAAAAGTGGTCTGGATGCCTTTGAGGACTTTATCGGTAATAGCCTTGAATAGAATTGCCAGAAAATATTTTAGGAGGAATAATATGAGTGATATAATGATTAAGAAATTGTATAGAAATGCGGAGGAATACTTAAATAGTAACATCAAGGTATCCGGATGGGTGAAGACAGTAAGGTCATCCAAAAGCTTTGGTTTTGTAGAGATTAATGATGGAAGTTTTTTTAAGAACTTGCAAGTAGTGTTTGAGGAAGATTTGGACAATTTCAATGAAGTATCAAGGCTTTCTGTGGGCTCTGCTGTGAATGCTGAAGGTCTGCTAGTGGAATCTCCAGGTGCCAAACAGCCTTTTGAGCTGAAAGCCGTAAAAATAACAGTAGAGGGACAATCAACACCAGACTATCCATTGCAAAAGAAGAGCCATTCTTTTGAATTCTTAAGATCTATAGCACATCTGCGCCCAAGGACAAATACTTTTTCTGCTGTATTCAGGGTAAGATCCCTTATTGCTTATGCAATACATAAATTCTTTCAAGAACAGGGTTTTGTATATGTTCATGCTCCGATAATAACCGGCAGTGATGCGGAAGGGGCAGGGGAGATGTTCAGAGTGACTACATTGGATATGGGGAATATGCCAATGACGGAGGAAGGGGCTATAGATTACTCAAAGGACTTCTTTGGGAAATCGGCAAACCTTACAGTCAGTGGGCAGCTAAATGTAGAATCCTTCTGTATGGCATTCCGAAATGTATATACCTTCGGGCCTACCTTTAGAGCTGAGAACTCGAATACTGCAAGACATGCTGCGGAATTCTGGATGATAGAACCGGAAATTGCCTTTGCAGAACTTGAAGACAATATGGTTCTTGCAGAAAACATGGTAAAATATATAATCAGCTATGTGTTAGAAAATGCCCCTGAAGAAATGGAATTTTTCAACAAGTTCATTGATGACACATTGTTGGACAGACTGTATAATGTTGTAAACTCAAGCTTTGGGGTAGTCACATATACTGAAGCGGTGGACATACTCAAAAAATCCGGAACAAGCTTTGAATATCCTGTAGAATGGGGAATTGATCTTCAGACGGAACATGAAAGATATCTAACGGAACAGGTATTTAAAAAACCCATATTTGTTATTGATTACCCAAAAGAAATAAAAGCTTTTTATATGAGAATCAATGAAGATAATAAAACAGTTGCGGCAATGGACCTATTGGTTCCGGGTGTGGGTGAAATAATAGGAGGTAGTCAGAGAGAGGAAAGGCTTGACGTACTTGAAAAGAAAATAGATGAGATGGGACTTAATAAAAAAGACTATTGGTGGTATCTGGACCTTAGGAAATATGGCGGTGTAAAACACTCTGGGTATGGGTTGGGGTTTGAAAGGATTCTTATGTATATAACCGGTATAAGCAATATCAGAGATGTCATACCATTTCCAAGGACTGTGAAATCTGCCGAATTTTAACCTAAAGCACAAGAAGTCCCCCGCCTCTTGGCAAAGAGTAAAATGTTTAATGCAAAACATATAGATAAATAATAAAACAGTCAGGTATTAGTATGCATGACTGTTTTTGCTTCTATAAATGGCAGGGGTACAGCGACTCGAACGCTGAACCAACGGTTTTGGAGACCGCTACTCTACCAGTTGAGCTATACCCCTGTGATACTCATTTATTATATATAAAAAAGAAACTTTAGTCAATAGTTATGGGAAACATAGAATAGCGAGATAGTATCTATAGATTTTAGGATAGACATCAGCTAATATATTTCGA
>CAYURW010000030.1:18544-26306 GCA_964447145.1 uncultured Clostridiaceae bacterium | reverse complement strand
ATTTTGCCAATCTATTGGCAATACAGTTTTTTACTTTTTATTGCACAACACTAATTAATGAATTATTCTACACTGTGCAACAAACTCCTCTTTTCATATTGAATTGAACGCCTCACAAATGTATGGCATAGACAGCAAAAATTGCTCTGGTAAACTTTACATTATTGGTATTTCAGATATAATCATAATTGTAAGGCATTATTCAACAGCTGTTGCATATATCTGCCTTATGCTTTGGTATAATATATAATGTCGGATAGCACCCTTCCAAGAATGCTTGCCCACAGAATTACTCATTTAATATATTAGTATAGGAGGAATTTCAATGCCATTGGTAACATCGGAACAAATGTTCAAAAAGGCCTATAAAGGCCAATATGCGGTAGGTGCCTTCAATGTCAACAATATGGAGATAATACAGGGCATAGTCGATGCAGCGAAAGAAGAAAATGCCCCTCTCATATTGCAGGTATCCGCCGGCGCAAGAAAATATGCAAAGCACATATACCTCATGAAATTGGTTGAAGCAGCTGTGGAAGACAGCGGCCTTCCAATCTGCCTGCATCTGGACCATGGCGAAGATTTTGAGATATGCAAGTCCTGTATAGACGGGGGCTTTACATCTGTTATGATCGATGGCTCAAAACATCCCTTTGAAGAAAATATCTCAGTAACAAAAAAAGTCGTTGAATATGCTCATGACAAGGGTGTGGTTGTCGAAGCTGAGTTGGGAAAACTTGCGGGGGTTGAAGATGCTGTCAATGTAAGCGCCAAGGATGCCACATATACCGATCCGGACCAGGCCGTTGAATTTGTAGAAAGGACAGGAGTCGACTCTCTTGCTATTGCAATTGGCACCAGCCATGGGGCATATAAATTCAAAGGAGAGCCTCAACTGGACTTTGAGAGGCTCGAAAAGATAACTAATCTTCTTCCGGAATTTCCTTTGGTCCTCCATGGAGCTTCCACAGTGCTTCCCGAATTTGTGGCACTGTGCAACAAATATGGCGGCAACGTCGCAGGAGCCCGGGGTGTTCCCGAGGATATGCTCCTTAGGGCCGGGAAGCTCGGAGTCTGCAAAATCAATATAGACACGGACCTCAGATTGGCACTTACTGCCTCAATAAGAAAACACCTTCATGAAAACCCCGGAGATTTTGACCCAAGACAGTACCTAAAACCGGCAAGAGAGGCTATCAAGAATATGGTTAAGCATAAGATCAAAAATGTCCTGAATTGCAGCGGCAAATTATAATATATAAAGCAGCCCATGTATAGAAGCAAATCCATGGGGCTTCTATACACAGGCTGCTTTTAATGTTCATACATCTGCAATAAAATCAGACTATGCTTCTGTTTCTTCAAGTACCCACTGTGTTACCTGCTTTACCAGGGGGCCACAAAGCTCTTTGTGCATCCAGTCTTTCTTTTTGACTAATTCCTCGGGGTCCCTCAGATTCACTCCCGTTATATCGCAGCAGCATGGAGATTTGTACTTTTCCTTGAATCTGGCAAATATCCTGTCTGCCGGGAGATACGACTCATCCCTGCTGTCTTCGTTGGATTTTCTGCCGCCAAGCAATCCCATGCATATAAAAGCTGCATTAAGTGCTCCGCAATTGCTTCCATTCCTGCTCATTCCGCTTCCAAAAGGAGTCGAAATTCTAAGGGGTATTTCCCTGTCAAGACCCAAATGCTCACACACCGCAATAACAACAGATTCGCAGCAATTAAACCCGCTGTTGAAATAGTCTAATGCTTTTTCCTGTACTTCTTCATAATTGCCCATTACATGATACCTCCTAAATTACTTTTTATTTCCTTTTATTATTTTTATCCTTGATTCATAATAAAAAAGGCATAGCGAAAGCACGTAATCATATAAAAAAAATACCCCCTGGGCCGCCGCCGCCAATGCCACCGCAAAAATCGCTTTCCCGTTCAGCCGGGCTGTAAGAGCATCGACAAATAAGTATTTTGACAAAAGATACCAAAGAAATACCGATATATTAAAAATTGCGAGCTTCATCAGTATTTCCGCAGTTTTTTTTCTCCCTTTTTCTATAAAATACTTAATAATCGGATAATGGCCGAAAAACAATATAAAAGGCAAAAATCCATAAATATTGCCCCCAAAAATCAAAGACAACAGGCAGGCTGCAAAATATACTGCAGCCCCCGCACCGACTCCAAACTCTATAACTGCAGCAGAAACCGGCAGCGATGCCAGAAAAAACAGTGTCAGCTTACCCGAAGGCGCTATTCCGCTTATATAAAGAAGCAATACTGCTATTCCTGTAAATATACCCGAAAAGGCAATTTTCCTGCTCAATATTCCACCCCTAACAGCACCTGATAAAGTCTCCCCCCATGCATTCACAACAGCAGTCCATACATATCAACACCTGGCAAATGGAGCATATATCGGGCCCGGCTCCGTAACCCCTCCTGTCATACACTGCAGACCTGTATTGCCTGTTGGCATTCATAACCCTGTTCAATGCATCCCTGAATTCATAATTATCAGGTTCCATGTCTACTGCAGTCCTCAAATTAACTATGGCATCGTTATACCAGCCCCGGCGCATAAAAACAAGGCCCTTCAGGAAATACCATTCCCCGTCTCTTACGCTGATCCCGTTTAGTATGCTTTCTGCTGTATCCAGGTTTCCCGTATTGATATGCCCCCTGGCCTGATCATAAAAATGCCTGTCTGTGTCATTCCTGCTTCCCCTTTGATTCTGTTCCGCCCTGTATCCTGTGCTTCCGGCCCTGTCCCGGGCTTCCGCTTTCTTCATAAGATAATCATAAGCCTCATTTATTTCTTTAAGTTTCTCCTCAGCCAAATCCGACAGGGGATTGTTCTGATATTGATCGGGATGGTATTTTTTGACCAGCTCCTTATATGCCCTCTTAATTCCTTCGATGTTAGTACCTTCCCTGATCCCCAACACTTCATACGGATCTCTCATCTTTAATGCAGCTCCTTCTTTCACCGGCATTGCAGCCCAATACTCTTTCCGTTTTGCCATACAGGCCTTCATACAAAATATTATCAATTATTCCTTTATTGTCCGGTCCCAAAAGCTCTAAAGAGCTTGCGGCCTGTGACAATGCCTGAAGCAGCCCCTCCCTAACCTCCCCCGCAATTGCTGTCCTAAAATCTGCAATATCTTGGCCCTTATAATCGTAACAGCTTATTAGGGGGTTGTAGCTTCCGCTTCTTATATCCTTTTCGATGTCATCAAAAGCATCTATTACATAAATCCATTTCCCAAGGTTGTAGCCTGTCCAACCCAGAATTCGCAGCACTGATTTATCCTCGCCCCTGTATCCTGCTGCAACCAGCCGGCTTAACATATTGGCAAAGGGTTCTGCTGCTTTATCTATTGAATTGCAATTCTGCGCTTCCAGCTCCGACTGTATACTGATCGAAGAAGCTATGATCTCATCCAGACCTTTATACTTTGAAACAACACTTTCATAACCCCTCCTGAAAGCCAGAACCCCGATTCTTGAAAGAAGGCTTCCTTCGTCTTTTATATTATCCTTCAATTTATAATACGTAAGCAGCACGTTAATGTCTGCAGCAAAATCAATACTGCTGCTATCCTTTACTATCCATTTTTTCCTGAAAGGGCTGGCAATGCATACTTCTTTTTTTAATGCGGGCACTTCCTTGTGTACAGAGGATAACAGAAGTCCCAAAAAAACAGAATCATAATTCAATGCAAATCTTGAAAAAGTGCAGAAGCTTCTTCCCATGGATTTGCACAAGCCGCAATAATACCCCCTGAACAGTTCGTATTCTTTTATCTTAAGCTCCGGCTTTTCCGGCACAATATATCCAAACATATGCGTTCCCCTGCTTAAAGTACATTATTTTTACACAAAATCAGATATCAACTGATTTTGTAATGAAAGTCTTATTCACGACGTATATCACGACATATATAGAATTATAACATATTTGAACAAAGGCGGCTTGTCGCATTTGCTGCCCATGCGCCTTTTTCGAACATAGTGAGGAAATTCCGGCACGGGCAATTAAATCAATATTTTTTATGGTATAGGAAAGTTATACTTTCCTATACCATAAAAAACTGAAGACCCTTTGTGGGTCTTCTATTCTATGTATGAATCTTACTTGTTTTCACATTAACTATATAATGTAGCTTTTAAGAAACTCAGGTGCTTCTTCCTCTCTTCTGCTGCAGCTGACCGTAAAATGCACTCCGAGATCCTTGTTCAGTCTTTCGAGGTTTTTTACAAAGGTCCCGAGGCATTCATCCTCAGCATTGCTTACAAGGTTTTGCCCGTCAATATAAATACTTTCTATGTCATAATCCTGTGATATTATCCCGCAGATAAAACCATAAAAGGATTTTAAGTTCTCAAGTCGGAACTCACCGGTATCAATAAGTTTAATATTCCGGTTAAGATTGTAGATCCGGTTAATGTCCCTGTCAATGAATACTACATTGCCCTTGGCCGTTCGGCTTGATTCATTGGCCAATTCAATCATTTTTTTTGTTTTTCCTGAGCCTTTTACACCCAGAATAAACTTAACCATAATAATTACCCCCTTGTTATTTTTTTATGGAGATACTATAAACATACTATAATACGGCGGATATTTCAATCTTAACAGCATCGAAACTTCATAATATTCTGTATTTATTGTTTTCTTTGCCGCTTGTTTTCTGAAAATTCAGTTATGACCAAAATTTATTTATATTTTCATGATATTTTATTAATCGTACTGTATACTTTTTCCGCCAATACAAATAAACCTTTAAAGACCGCCTGTCTTACGGATTCGCTTGTCCTCCGTAAAAGAGGCCTTTTAAATGCCTTTTGCGACGGCCGGACGGGGTATATTTATACATAATAATGGCTTCACCTGTTGAATTTACCAAGTTACACGAAAATTTAAGTATTTACACAACGGCATTTTTTTGAGATAATAATAAATATATGTATGATATTTGGATTTTTTTACTATGATTTCAACTGTATGAGGCAGCTCTTAACGGAGAATGAAATATTTAGTATTTTTTATGTATCTATTTATGTTGAGCATGCCCCATTGCAGTGAAATAAAAATAACAGGAAGGGGTAATGTTAATGTCAACCAAGACAAAAAGAGAGGCCACTCTGCTTGAAGCTTTGGTTCCGGTCGTTATTACAGTGGCAATGCTTATGTACTCCGTACTGCCGGTGTTTGGCGTGGAGGGCGATATACACATTCCGCTGGTATTAGGTGCGATGGTGGCATCCATTGTAGCAGTCTGGAGACTCGGCTATACATGGCAGGAGGTTGAGAACGGCATAATCGGGACCATTTCCGACACAATGCAGGCAATAATCATTCTTGCAATCATAGGTATGATAATAGGCACCTGGATACTTGGCGGCATAGTTCCTACACTTATTTATTACGGATTACAGATACTGACGCCGGCATTGTTCCTCGTTGCGGCGTGCCTTCTCTGCTGTGTGGTATCTCTTGCTACAGGAAGTTCCTGGACAACCGCCGGTACGGTAGGTATAGCCCTTATGGGAGTCGCCGCGGGCCTTGGAGTTAATCCGGGCGCAGCGGCAGGCGCTATAATCTCGGGAGCTTATTTCGGAGACAAAATGTCCCCTCTCTCCGATACCACGAACCTTGCGCCTGCAATGGCGGGGGCTACTCTTTTCGATCATGTTAAGCATATGATCTATACGACCAGCGTGAGCCTTGGAATAGCTCTTATAGGCTTTGGGATACTCGGCGCCGGCTACGCCGGAAAAGAGCTGGATATATCCGCAATCAACGAAATACTTACTATTATGCGTGAAAATTTTGTAATTAACCCGGTGCTCCTTTTGGTTCCCATTATAGTTATAGTAATGGTCGCCAGGAAAGTACCCGCAGTTCCCGGTCTTTTCATAGGAACGATCCTTGGCGGGATTGCGGCGATGATATTCCAGGGAGCAGGTTTCGCGGCGGTTCTGGATGCAATGCAAAACGGCGTAGTGTCCGAGACAGGCAACGAAGTATTGGATGAACTGCTTACAAGAGGCGGATATCAGAGCATGATGTGGACTATATCCCTTATACTCGCCGCCCTTAGCTTCGGCGGTATATTGGAAAAGACAGGAATGCTGGAGTCGATAGGCAAGGTCATTCTCAAATATGCCAAGAGCACCGGCGCCCTTGTCACCGCTACAATAATCACCAGTATATTTACGAATATACTTGCAGGCGACCAGTACCTGGCAATAGTTCTTCCGGGTAAAATGTACAAAGACGAATTCCATAAGAGAGGTCTTGCTCCGAGGAACCTTTCAAGATGCCTTGAGGATGCAGGAACACTTACTTCACCGCTTATCCCGTGGAACACCTGCGGTGCCGCAATGTCCACGTATTTAGGTGTCCCGACATTAGGATACCTTCCATACTGCTTCCTGAACCTGGTCAGTCCGATAGTATCAATAGTATTCGGATATGCGGGAATTACAATGATGAAGCTGGAAGACGACCCTTCAGCCCCGGAATATACGGGACCAAAATCAAAGGGCAAAGGCATATCAGCATAAATCTGATTAAACAATACAGTTAGATGCAAAGGCTCGCTGCAAAACAGCGGGCCTTTGCATTTTAATACTCCCCCGTCACATTCTTCCGTTTTACACATATTATAAAATATATGGCTTTGGGGAGGTTAATCAAACATGGACCTAGGAATCGACGGCAGGGTGATCACCTGGCATATAGGCTCCGGCTTGGCCACTTATACCAATAACCTGCTGAAAAATCTTGATACATCCCGGCAGTTGAAAAGTATATTCTTGTTTTACCCCTTCAAGGAGAAAACCGATTATTTTGATATTGAAAGCATACCAAAAAATCTTCTTATTGGGGAAAGACGTCTTGATTTTTGGCGCAGTGTATATGACTTAAAATGGGAGACCGGCTATCCCGTGGATGTTTTTCACAACACCGTTAATGGCATTGGGCTTCCCGAAAACTCAAAGGGCATAAAAATCATAACCCTCCATGACCTTATACCCTTTATACTGCCTGAAACGGTTGACAGGCCCCACCTGGA
Source organism: uncultured Clostridiaceae bacterium (assembly GCA_964447145.1). Classification (GTDB taxonomy): domain Bacteria; phylum Bacillota; class Clostridia; order Lutisporales; family Lutisporaceae; genus BRH-c25. The sequence continues at coordinate 19,212 of CAYURW010000030.1, read as the reverse complement.
CTATACCCTCAAAAATACTCCATGCATCATTGAAAATGTGTCCCATATAATTACAGTATCCTATCACTCAAAATCGGATATCCAGAGATACTTCGGGGTAAGCGATGATAAAATAACAGTTACCCACCTTGCAGCAGATCCCATATTCAGGCCTCTGGACAGAAATAATGCAAAAAGGGTCATTTTCAATAAATATGGTGTGGATAAGAATTATTTGCTTTATCTAGGGGGCTTCAGCAAAAGAAAAAATATCGACAGACTTATAAGGGCTTTTAAAAAGGTCATAACAGAGAAAAAAGAAGTCATCAATCTTTTGATTCTCGGAGAGCATTCCAGATCCTTTGAAGCCCTGTGGAAATTGACAGATGAACTGGAGCTTTGTGACTATGTTAAATTTCTGAGCTTTGTCCCTACCGCCGACTTGCCTTACTTTTATAATGGTGCAGAAATTTTCATATATCCGTCATTATATGAAGGCTTTGGCCTGCCTCCCCTGGAGGCAATGCAATGTGGAACACCTGTAATAACCTCCAATGTATCATCCATTCCTGAAATAACAGGAGATGCCTGCCTGCTTGTAGACCCCTATTCTGTGGATAATATTGCAGAGTCTATGATCATGCTGCTTTCGGATATGGATGAATGGCATAAATACAGCCTTCTTGGCA
>CAYURW010000030.1:11877-18534 GCA_964447145.1 uncultured Clostridiaceae bacterium | reverse complement strand
CCTTACTAGCTCCTTTAAAAAGATTGAAGTCGGAAACTCCAACTCCAGTTTCGGATATAAAGAAACCATTTCCTGTTTTAAGCAAATTGTCTGAATTATCGAAAGTCATTATAGAAAATACAGCCTTCTTGGCATTGAGAAAGCCAGGGAGTATTCCTGGAGGGAAACTGCTTCCAAAACTCTTGAAGTATATAAAAAGTGTCTGGAGAAAAGCTATACAAATCTACATTAGTGTTTATTGCCGCAAATTATATAAATACCAGATGGTATACATAATATCACGTCTGGTGTGAATAATATACCCTAGACACAGCCTATAAATGCCTTATAATTTTATCAATAAGTTTTTGTTCACCTGTGCTTGTTTGACAGCTTTTACCAAGCAGCTTTTGTCTGTAAAAATAAATAAAGAATTTGAATATAATTCCGTAGACTATGTAAATAATTTATGTTAATATAATAATATAAAAGTTGCAGCCTAAAGTGTTCGATAAGCCTGTATTTGAACCTACAGAGCATATACGGGAATCCGGGTATGTGGTTCGATACCATGCCTCAGTCAAAGCCTATCCGAAGTAGAGGAAGGTAGAAGGCCGTGTCAGGATACCCACCTGGCGGGAGCTAGGTGTCAAATTAAGGCTAAACGGCATTTTGGGGCAGACAATACCAAAAGCTTTGGAGAATATCCAGGGCTTTTTGCTGTAAGTATTTCTACCGATACATAATTTTGTCAAATGCTTGCAGCGCATTGCATACAAAATCCACAAGCGCTTTTGTTCAAATAGCCCCGTTTCTTTTACAAAGCACCGACATCCGGACAAGCCGGCTCTCAACCTCATCTAATAATAACCCTTTATCAAGCCTCCACCTCCAGTTGTTTCCACCGATTGTGCCGGGTATGTTCATTCTCGCTTCACTCCCAAGGCATAATAAGTCCTGCATTGGAATTATTGCGATATTGGCTTTACAGTCTAAAGCACTTTCAACAAGAATCCTACATATTGCATCTCTGTTCATTTCCCTATTGATGTTGAAATATTTTTTTAGTCTTTCGATCATTCCGTAATTTGCAGCTTCAGCCTTTGAGTACCAGCCGGAAACTGTATCGTTGTCATGGGTTCCGGTGTAAACTGCTGTATTTTCTGTGTAATTGTGAGGCAGCAAATCCTCTCCGGCTCCTTCGGAAAAGGCAAACTGGAGCACCTTCATTCCGGGAAATCCAAATGTATCTCTCATTTCCTCCACTTCCTTAGAAATGATCCCTAAATCTTCAGCAATGATCGGCATTTTGGATTTGTGTTCTTTAAGAGATCTAAGAAGTCTCATCCCCGGGGCTTTGACCCAGCGGCCCTTTTCTGCTGTTTTTTCTCCGCCGGGGATTTCCCAGTAGCTTTCAAGGCCCCTAAAATGATCGATCCTGACAATATCAGCCTGCCTAAACATCAGCTCCAGCCTGTCCCTCCACCATCTAAAGCCATCCTTCTCCATCTCATCCCACTTATAATGAGGATTACCCCACAGCTGGCCTGTATTGCTGAAATAATCCGGAGGCACCCCCGCTATTTTTATTGGGTTCTCTTGGTTATCAAGCTCAAAAAAAGACCTTTTTGCCCATGCATCACTGCTGTCATAGGAAATAAAAAGAGGCAGGTCTCCTATTATTTTTATTCGCTTTTTGTTGGCATAGGTCTTGAGCTCCGCCCACTGGCTAAAAAAAATAAACTGAAGGAACTTCTGGTATTCTATCTCCCCATAAAGCCTATCTTTATAGAATCCCATTGCTTCAGGTTCACGGAAAGCCGCCCCGTTTTCCCAGAAATTCCATGCCACACCTCCGAAGCGACCCTTAAGAGCCATAAAAAAAGAAAAATCCTCAAGCCAGAAGCCGTTCTCCTTCAAGAATTCTGAATAATCCCGCCTGGCGCCTGTTGCTTTGAATCTTTCAAATGCTTTTCTATATAGGTTTTGCTTGAATGCCCTTACCCTTTCAAACTCCACGAAGCCGGTATCAAAATGAGGCAAAGCCCCTATATCATCCTGAAACAAAAACCCTTGCTCCATAAGCTTATCGATGCTTATAAGCAAAGCATTGCCTGCAAAAGCCGAAAAGCATTGATAAGGAGACTCTCCGTAACCTACGGGACCGAGGGGGAGAATCTGCCAAAGCCTCTGTCTGCTCCTTGCCAGAAAATCAATGAATCCGTAAGCCTCGCCGCCCAGCTCTCCAATGCCGTACTTTGAAGGCAGCGAAGTGATATGCAGAAGTATTCCGCTTTCCCTGTCAAAATTCACAATACCACATCCTGTACAAATTTCAGCAGACCCGGTTAGCAGATCCGGCTCCAATCCAAATACTTGTTCAACTTATCCGTAAACAGCTGAAGGTATTTGGCATCCAGCTCATCAAACCTTTTAAATTCCGGGCTGTCTATATCCAGCACCCCGTATAGAATTCCATCCTTGATCAAGGGAACCACTATCTCAGAGTTTGAGGCGCAATCGCAGGCAATATGTCCCGGAAACAAATGGACATCAGGCACGACCTGTATCTTCATTTCTGCTGCCGCAGCACCGCATACTCCTTTCCCCGGCTTTATTCTTGTACAGGCTGTCTTGCCCTGAAAGGGGCCCAATACCAGGTCTTCCCCTTTCTTAAGATAGAATCCGGCCCAGTTGATATCCGAAAGATTGGTGTAAAGCAGAGCAGCCGCATTTGACAAATTGGCCAGCCAATCGGACTCGGCAGAAAGCAATCCTTCCAGCCGCATCAGCATTACCTTATAAAACTTGTCTCTATCCTCTGAATTTATTCTGCTATTGTCCTGCATAATTGCCTCCTTAATATGTATCCTTATTTCCTATAATATTAGTTTTGACACTGCCGGCTTATTGTGCTACCTTTGACTCAGCATTACCATTAGCAAAGGGAGTATAATATGAATATGCTTGGCAGAGACTTTTATATGAGAGACACCGTAACCGTTGCCGTGGAGCTTTTGGGAAAACAAATTGTACATGAGACCCAGGATCATATATTGATTGGGAAAATAGTCGAGACAGAGGCCTATAACGGTCCCGAGGATAAGGCCTGCCATGCCTATGGTGAAAAAAGAACCCCAAGGACCGAAGCAATGTACTATATAGGGGGTTCGGCCTACATATTTATAATTTATGGAATGTATCCCTGCTTTAATGTTGTAACCGGGCAGAAGGATATACCCTCGGCCGTCCTTGTGAGAGCTATTGCTCCTATTGAGGGGATAGACCGTATGGCTGAATTGCGTTATGGAATGGCTCCCCATTCTCTGACCCCCGGGCAAAGGCTGAATTTGTGCAATGGTCCGGGAAAACTATGCATCTCCATGGGTATCGGAAAAGAGCACAATGGAATTGACCTGTGCAGCAACTCCCTTTACATATGCGATGCACATAACGAGCCTTTCAGCATAGGGTCCTCCCCCAGGGTCAATATAGATTATGCAGAAGAATACAAGGACAAACCCTGGAGGTTTTTTGTGGAGGGCAATAAACACGTCTCGAGGCCATAAGGGCTAAAATATCCTCCGGCAATCCATGTATTTCATGAATGTCTCTATTGTTTTGGTGTGATCTCCTTCTATCATAATATGATGATTCCCGATGGGATCCCTTAGGAAATAATCGGTATCCCCTTTAAGATGCACTTTGACCTGAGTCCTGCACATATTGTCATCTTCAAGGTTCTCTGCAATTTCCCCCAATTCAAGATAATATTTGCTCAGTTTGCTGCCTCCGCACTTAAATATCGTAACGGGGCCCTTTTTCATTACCCCTTGTATACCGACCCCTATACCGGATTCAAAATGATTCCTTACAATATATTTGTCAGTCATACAGGTTGGAATAGTGCAATGAGCCAATATAATATCATTGTTTTTGGTATCAATCCGGGAGGGATTTGCCATAAAACACTTGTTTCCTGTAATGTAATTCAGAAGCAGCATAGAAAATACTGCCTGACAGTCCCCTTCACAGCCGGAAATAATGTTCTCATCATTAAGAAAAGAAAGTGCAAGGCATCCTGTGACATTATGCATAGAAAGCAATTCAAAGCACCTTACCGTGACTGCATCCAGCCCATGATCCCTGCATAGGTCCCTCAAGGCTAAATACACCTTTGCCCCCTCAATTATGTCCTTTTTATCCGGTTCTTTAATCGAAGCTGCCCTGTCGATAAAATGTTCCGCAATTTTTTCTGCATCGCAATTTCCGATTCCCTCCATCCGCCTGCTAAGTTCACACAGCTCAATGTTCCTGTATATGACCCCCCATTTTGCCTGGGCTTCAATATAATCAACACCGCTTGCAATAAGCCAGTCAGAGGGGAACCCTAAAACTCCTATGGCAGCACCCTTGAGCTTTTTTGCAGTCACGCTGACTGAGTTGTGAATATTTATCTGCGACATTATGTTGTTTATGCTTCCATGCAAAATTACAGAATCATCCCCTCGCTCCCTAATCCATGCCAGTATTTCCATTGAAGCAGCCAGAGAGTTATGCCTGCCGTCAGTCAACAACATCACTGGCTTTGGCAAGCTGTCATAAATGCTCTTAAACTGGTTCTCAGTGCCCCCAGAGTATATAAATACTATTGGCAGATCCACATTACCCGTGCCTTCGGGGCCAATAAAAGAAACATCGTATTCCTCTTTGAGCTCTAAAATAATATCCGAATGGGAGGCCTCTGCCTTAGAGGCATCATGAAGTACAGAAAGCAATGGAATTATTCCTAATTTTAGCTTCATAGCTCTCACCGGCCTTTCAATCTGCCCTGTATTTGAGCAGGGCAGATTTGTTACTTTTTCATTTTTATAGCTTGCTTTACCGTTTTGACTATTTCCGCTGCTGTCAGGCCATACATCTCCAATAGTTTGTCCGGTTTACCCGATTTCCCGAATTTATCCCGAACACCGACTCTTAATAAAGGAACAGGATAGTTCTCAACAAGCACCTCGGCTGCTGCGCTTCCCAACCCACCGATGATATTGTGCTCTTCAGCAGTAACAATGGCCCCCGTTTCTTTTGCGGCCTTAATGATCATATCGGAATCAATGGGTTTTATTGTATGCATGTTTATCACCCTGGCATTTATCCCCTCCTGCAATAACCGGGACTTTGCTTCCAAAGCCGCATGCACCATAAGTCCGACGGCAATGATCGCAGCATCACTGCCCTCTGATAGCTCAATACCCTTTCCTATTTCAAACTTATACTCATTTTCATCATATATGACCGGGACGCCCAGCCTCCCTAACCTCAGATAAACAGGGCCCTCCTTCTCTATAGCGGCTTTTACTGCATATCTGGTCTCCACTGCATCTGCAGGGCTAATCACAGTCATGTTCGGCAGCGCCCTCATAATTGCAATGTCTTCAATGGCCTGATGGGAAGCCCCGTCCTCGCCCACCGATAAACCGGCATGGGATGCACCTATTTTTACATTCAAACCCGGGTAACATATTGAATTCCTGATCTGTTCGAATGCCCTGCCCGCCGCAAACACGGCAAAGGTACTTGCGAAGGCAATTTTGCCGCAGGCGGCTGCCCCCGCTGCAACAGCCATCATATTACCTTCTGCAATTCCCATATTAAAAAACCTTTCAGGATACTTCTTTCTGAAGTTATCTGTCTTTGTGGACTTCGACAAATCTGCGTCAAATACCACTATTCTATTGTCAGAGCCGAATTCTGCAAGAGCATTCCCATATGCTTCCCTCGTAGCTATCTTATCTGCCATTCTATTCTACCTCCAACTCTTTCAGAGCTTTGTCCAACTCCGCAATTGCCTGATCTCTTTGTTCTTTATTGGGGGCGCTGCCATGCCAGCCAGCCTGACCCTCCATAAAAGAAACACCCTTCCCTTTAATTGTAGATGCAATTATCATCGTAGGCTTCCCTTTAGTATTCTTAGCATGCTCCACAGATTCCAGTATTTTCTCGATATCGTGGCCCTCGGTATTTAATACATTCCAGCCAAAGGCCCTGAATTTGTCAGCAACAGGCTCAGGGGACATTACATCCGTAATTTTGCCGTCAATTTGTAAACCATTGTAGTCCAAAAAAGCCGTCAAATTGTCAAGCTTATAGTGGGCTGCAGCCATTAAGGCTTCCCAGACCTGGCCTTCCTGGAGTTCTCCATCCCCCAGCAGGGCATAGACCCTGTAGTCTTTGTCTTCCAGCCTGCCAACCATTGCCATTCCCACAGCTGCCGAAATTCCCTGTCCCAGGGAGCCGGTGGACATGTCCACTCCGGGAACGGTTGCCATGTTTGGATGGCCTTCAAGATAGCTGTCTATTCTCCTGAAGGTCAATAGATCCTCCCTGGGGAAAAACCCCCTTTCAGCCAAAACACCATAAAGGGCCGGAGTACAATGCCCCTTGGACAGCACGAATCTGTCTCTTCCCTCCCATAATGGTCTTTTTGGATCTATGCGCATTTCCGCAAAGTACAAAGCCGTCAGGATATCCGTACAGGAGAGAGAGCCTCCCGGATGGCCCGATGCCGCACTGTATACCTCTTCAATAATATGTATCCTTACTTTTGCAGCATGCCTTTTCAGTTCCTTGATATTACAGTTTTTCATCACTGCCTCCTTTATCTTATGATATTATTGTTCC
>CAYURW010000030.1:5642-11777 GCA_964447145.1 uncultured Clostridiaceae bacterium | reverse complement strand
CTTGATATTACAGTTTTTCATCACTGCCTCCTTTATCTTATGATATTATTGTTCCCCACACCATTATGGTATCATTTTAACTATTGTGCTTCAACACTTTTAATCTAATAACAAATTTCACTATAACCCCTTGAAATATAATGAACTTAGTGCTAAATTTCTATATATGACAGCTACAGCATGAATTAAGGAGTTGAGCATATGAATATTGTAATAGAAGGGAAATATGCGATAATAAATGGCACCGCAATCCCCGCTGCAAGTATAGGGCCGTCACCCGACAGCTCTTCCCGGATTATTTATGAAGTGGTAAGGGTTATGTCCGGAGTTCCCCTTTTTCTTGAAAATCATATGAACAGATTAGAGGCCTCCTCCAATATTATGGGCTGCTCCACAAAAAATATTTCCGATAAACTCCGGAATAGCATGACAGAATTGATCAAAATAAATGACAGCCCCGACAAAAATGTAAGGATCTCCGTATATAACATGGATAAACCCATTCCGGACTATATGGAATACTTTGTTCGAAGCAGTTACCCCGCCCCCGAAGATTATAAAAGGGGGGTACATGCAATATTGTTCAATGAAGAAAGGGACAATCCCAATGCCAAAGTGGTGAATGCAAGCCTTGGAGAGAGGGTCTCCGCTGCTTTGGCAGATGCCGGGGCCTATGAAACCCTTCTGGTCAACAAAAAAGGTGAAATTACAGAGGGCAGCCGCTCCAACATATTCTTTGCCAAAAACGGCAGGGTCATTACAGCCCCTAAGGCAAACGTGCTCATGGGAATAACCCGCACATATATATTTGAGCTTTGCCGGAGCCTGGGGATAGAAATAATTGAAAAGCCCACCCCGGTGTCTGTTTTGGGAGATATGGAGGGGGTATTCATGACCGGGACCTCCCCAAAAATTCTCCCGATAAGTTCAATTAATGATATGTCCTTCAACTCTGCTGAAAATCCGGTAATAAAAGCCCTTATGAAGGCTTATGACGAAATGGTCGCAGAATATGTGAAGTCAAACCTTCATGCAAAAAGCTGCTGACCCTTAAATCCTCAGCAGCTTTTTGCCCCTGTCATAAAACTCCTGCATCATGGCATCAGGTACAAGCAGTCCGCCTGTTGCCCATGAAATATGAACTGCATTTTTCATGACCCCCGCAAGTCCATTGGCATCAATATATTCTCTTCCCTCGCTGCTTCCTTCCAGCCATAACGGGCCCAACAGGCTTGAGGCCGCCGAGGGCTCAACCTTGATCCCCTCTTCGTCCTTCAGCATTGCCAGCAGCTTGTATAATTCGTTATCCTCAACAGTATATATGCCTCCAATAAGCCGCTCCATCACTTTACAGATAAGGGCCGAGGGCTTTCCCACCGCAAGCCCGTCAGCATCTGTAATATTATCTATGCCGAAGTCTTGCACGGATAATTTGTCATTCTCCCCTGTGGCAAGTCCGAGAAGCATACATGGGGAATGGGTGGGCTCAACAAAAAATATGTGTACATGATCACCGAACAACTGCTTCAGCCCAAAACCTATGCCCCCCGGCGCCCCCCCTACTCCGCAGGGCAGGTACACAAAAATGGGATGGTTCTTATCCACCGTTATTCCCAAATTGTCCAATTGATCTTTCAGCCGGAAGGCAGCAACGCTATAACCCAAAAACAAGCTCTCAGAGTGCTCGTCATCCACGAAATAACTGTTTGGATCCTGTATTGACTGTTTCCTTCCCTCCTCAACGGCCTTGCTGTAATCCGATGAATACTCTATAACATTTACTCCCTTGCTTCTAAGGAGGTTCTTTTTCCATTCCTTAGCATCTGCGGACATATGCACTGTAACTCTAAAGCCCAATGCGGCGCCCATTATGCCTATACTAAGTCCAAGATTGCCGGTTGAGCCTACTGCAAGGGAGAACCCTCCATAAAAATCTTTGAATTGAGGTCCTGCCATTTTAGAATAGTCATCCTCGATACTTAGCATACCCTTTGCTAGGGCCAGATCCTCTGCGTGCTTCAGCACCTCGTAGATACCTCCCCTTGCTTTGATAGACCCTGCCACCGGCAGGTAGTTATCGGATTTCAGCATCAGTTCCCCACTGAAATTCTGCTTATACTGATATTGAAGCCTGTCCCTCATTTTATCGATTCTAATGGTTTCGGACTCAATCAGGCCGCCCCTTTCTGCCGTTTCGGGAAAAAGCCTGCAAATCAGGGGCGCAAACCTTGAAAGCCTGTTTTTTGCTTCTGTCATATCTTCAATTGTAAAAGGGAGTCCTGGAATTACACTATCGACTTTGTCCATTCCCTTGTTGATCCAAAACACAGGCTTGCATTTTATAAGGTCCCCTGTGATGGGATATTCCTCGATCCAACGGTCTATACTTTTATCCAATATCATATACAAAAAACTCTCCCCCTTAATTTTTTATATTGCGACTCTATTTCCGCATAAATATTTTCCTCAATCCAATAAAACTGCACAATACCCTTATGGAATGCTTAAGGGCTTTATATATATTTAATTATAGATAATTGACTCCAGCAGTGTCAAATATAACCATATTACATAAAATGATAATATCACTGCATGTGAGGTGAGTTGCTGTGCCTCTTACAACAAGAGAGATATTTGCCCGAATGATAAAATGTGAAGCCGGGGGTGAAGGCGACAACGGAATGAAGGCAGTAGCCACCGTAATAATGAATAGGGTCCATGTACCGAACGGAGAATATCAGAGAGTAGGGCAGGGAGATCTGCGAAGGATTATGTTTCAGCAGGGTCAGTTTGACTGTGCAGCTGAGTTCCTCGGAGGCGCCCCTAACCTCCAGAACATCTTTAACATTCCAGCCGAACAGATACATTACGATATAGCCGACTGGGCCTTATCAGGCAACAAAATGCTGACAGTAGCCTATAGTTTGTGGTATTTCAATCCATTCGCGGCAGTATGCCCCCAAAACTTCCCAAGGAATGGCTCCGGTACATTTGCAAACAAAATTGGGGAGCATTGTTTCTACAACCCCACAAGGCTTTATTACACGACATAAAGCCAGGCTCTGCAATACCCAGTTAAAAGGCTATGCTGCAAATACAAAGGCAATTACCCAATTATATATCCATGAAAGGAGATCCCTATGTATATCAACAACCCGTACAATTACCCCCAGACACCTTCCGGCAGTAACGTTCAAACGCAATTCAGCCAGGCCCCTGATATGGGCACCAGCTTCGGATATCCTATGGCTCCGCTGCCATATCAGATACAGCAAATGGGCGGTCAGGCAGGAGCAGCCCAGCAAATACCTATGCAATCTCAAGTCCCTTTAACGGGAGCCGCTCCCGTGGATTTTGACATGCTCCCTGAAACACCGGTGCTTGGCATTGAATATACCCAAGGTTATTTAAGAACCAACATAGGAAAGAAGGTAAAAGTCGAATTCCTCATAGGTACAAATATGCTAATAGATCGTGAAGGGACACTTATTGACGTAGGAATAAGCTATATAATAATAAGGGAAACCGAAACCGACGATTTGCTGCTATGCGACATCTATTCAATCAAGTTTGTAAGGTTTTACCTTTAGGGCAGGGCTCCTGGCACATGATCCATCACTTGCCTCTGTTAATAACCCAATATAACCGGCACAATTTAAGATGCCGGTTATGTTTATTGTCTTGGAAAGTATAACTTTCCTGTACAATATATTACCATTGATTTAAGCGCCTGCGCCAGAATTCCCTTCGGAAAAGGTGCATGGGCAGTAAATGCGGTCAAGGCCGCCTTTGTTCTCCTTTTCTATCATAGAGCCTATATCAGGACAAGTTTTTCAGGATCCAGTCTCAAAAGCCAGGGTTGCTGCATCCCTCTGACCTCTTCCCATTTCTCCCTTGAGACTTCCCACTGAAGCTGGTATTCTCCATTGCTTGCGGGTTTATCCCCAAGGGATAAATAAACCGTTATTCCGGCAGGGTTTTCGTTGGTAAAAGCAGCCCGGCAGCTGAATGCGTTTTTCTCCGTACCATTCTCTGCCAGTTTAATATGATCCGAACGAATACCAATGTATTTGATATCTTTTTCAACCCTTCCGTTGGCCTTGAGCCTGACACCCCAGTCAAGGGCTTCCACCTCATCAGAAGAAACCGGTATTGCAGATGAAAGGTTCCTGAACCCGGCGATTCGTGCCGCTTCTACTGTGGGCGGGCTCATAAAAATTGAATTCTTCTCACCTCTTGCCTCTGCCTTTCCTGAAGACAGTATCACCAAATCCTTGCAAACTCTGTATGCATCCTCCATATTGTGTGTGACAAACAGGGTGACCCCTTTGTAATCCGAAAGGGTCTCCACCATCTGCTTCAGCAAATTGTCCCTCAGGTGCTCATCCAAGGCCGAAAGAGGCTCGTCCAGCAGCAGGGCTTCGGGCTCTATGACCAGGGCCCTGGCCAATGCAACCCTTTGCTGCTGCCCCCCCGAAAGCTGACATGGATATCTTTTCTCCAATCCCTCCATATGCATAATGGATATTACATCGCTGACCTTTTTAATCTGCTCCTGAATACTCAGGCCCCCCAATCCAAACCGGATATTATTTTCTACTGTCATATTGGGAAAAAGGGCGTAGTTCTGAAACAATAACCCAACCTTCCTCTTCCTGCTGGGGAGGTTGATCCCTTTTGAGGAATCAAACAGAATTCGTCCGTTCAGTTCTATTATTCCGCTATCCGGTGTCTCAATTCCTGCGATGCAGCGCAGGGTCATGGTTTTGCCGGAGCCCGAAGCCCCAAGGAGGCCTACAATGTCTGTTCCAGCCTCAAAAGCAACATCAAGGCAGAAACCCGGAAGCTTTTTTTTGATATCTAAATAAAGCGCCATATCATTTCCTCCCCCAAAATGTCAAACCCTTATGCTGATGCTGCAGCCAATAATTCATTAATACTACGGCAGCCAAGGATATACCGGAAATAAGCAATACCAATATCATTGCCTTATCCATCTCGCCGCCTTCTGCCGCAAAAAAGATCGCTATGGGGATAGTTTGCGTTTTGCCGGGTATACCCCCTGCTATCATAAGGGTTGCACCAAATTCCCCCATTGCTCTGGCAAAAGTAAGTACAGTCCCGGCAGCAATACCCGGTCCTGCAAGGGGTACGGAAACTCTCCAGAATACTTTCCATTCGGAAACCCCGAGGGTCCTTGCCGCATTTAATATATTCCCGTCGATTTGTTCGAATGCGGCTCTTGCCGTCTTGTACATCAAAGGGAATGCAACCACCGCTGCTGCTATGACCGTAGCCTGCCAGGTAAAAATTACAGGTATGCCGAGGGAATGCAGTATCCTGCCTATCGGCCCATATTTGCCAAATACCAAAAGAAGAAAAAAACCCGCAACTGTAGGGGGCAGAACCATCGGCAACGTTAAGAGCCCGTCGATCAGCCCCTTAAGCCTCCCTCTATAATTAGCAACATACCAGGCAGCGGCAATTCCGAAAAAAAACGTAAAAAAAGTTGCCGCCAAAGCTGTTTTTAATGATATCCATATAGGAGAAAAATCCACAGCCAACCCTATCACTCCAAATTTCTATTCCTTCGCAATATGTGCAAATCCGTATTTTTGGAATATCTGTTTTGCTTCTTCACTGCAAAGAAAACCCATAAATTCTTTTGATGCTTCAATGCTTTTGCTATCCTTTATTACTGCCGCAGGATAAACAACCGGTTTGTGGGAGCCCTTGGGAGCATGGGCCACTACCCTGACCTTTTCCGAAACCTTTGCATCGGTTTCATAAACCATGCCCGCATCGACATTTCCTGTCTCAACCCAAGTCAAAACCTCTTTAACATCCTTTCCGAACACAACTTTTGATCTGATTTCTTCCATAATACCAAGGTTACTTAACACTTCCTCCGAATATTGCCCCACCGGCACGCTCTTTGTCTCTCCCAAAGCGATCTTCCCGGCCTTGTCCGTCGCAAGGTCCTCAAAACCGGCAACCGCCGAGGAGTCACCCGGTACAACAAGTACTATGTTGTTCTCCAGGATATCCTTTCTGGTATTCTCCACGATAAGCCCTTTTTCCTGCAGAGCGTTCATTTGCTTGGCTGCGGCGGAAAAAAATATGTCCGCTTCTGCC
>CAYURW010000030.1:0-5632 GCA_964447145.1 uncultured Clostridiaceae bacterium | reverse complement strand
CCCTGCTCAATCTGTTGCTGCAGAGAGCCCGAAGAGCCAAAATTGCAGATGATGGTTACATCGGGCTTTTGATTCTCATAGACCTCTTTTAGTTCTTCCATGGCTCCCTTCAGGCTGGCGGCGGCCGATATCGTCAGGGAAACCTCCTTTGCGGGCCCCGGAACCGCCTTGCTGCAAGCAGCAAGGGATAACAAAACAGTTACTGCCGCAAAAAAGAATAATGACCTTTTAATGTGTTTCAAAATAAAAACCCCCTAATTTAATATTGTTTCTTGCTTTAGTGCAAATCTATTGGGATGCACAACAAAACATTGTATATCATAACATAACGTGTTTATTATATTGATTTTTATCTCTTTGTGTATTGTTTTGTTATGTAATACTATGCTAAGATTAACATTAGTTAAAGAAAAAATCAACAACAATACGTTTCCCTAATAGCTGTATTAAATCAATGGATTTGTTTTTATGAATGGTTCTATCTAAATCAGTAACAGAGTTCAATCCATATACTATACAAAATGGAAATGCTATAATGTAACAAACGAGACCTTTGGTTGGATGGAGGTTTTTCACAATGGAACAGTCCGCCCTTACTCCTCAGGAAGTTGCAGACATATTGAAAATTACTAAAAATACTGTATACGAATTGATAAAAAGAGGGGAATTGAATGCCTACAAGGTTGGGAAAAAGCTCCGAATCGATATGAATGATTTGGATGCCTATAAAAACAGAGGCAATACTGCAAAGCTTTCCAAACCCCATGCAGAACATATACCCATGTCGGCAGAAACGCCCCGAGGCAGCGGTTTTGTGATCTGCGGCCAGGACACTATATTGGACATATTGTCCAGATATATGGAGCTGCACCCGATTGGAATGCAAACTCTGCGCTCCCATATGGGAAGCTATAACGGTCTTTATGCGCTTTATCAGGGAAAAGTCCAGGTCGCCACTGCTCACTTGTGGGACGGGGATACCGGGGCTTACAATGTCCCCTATGTCAAAAGAATGCTCCCCGGCACCCCTGCAATAATAATACATCTGGCATGCAGAACCCAGGGTTTTTTTGTCATGAGTGGAAATCCTAAAGAGATCAGTGGTTGGGATGACCTGAGACGAAACGATTTAACCATAATAAACAGGGAGAAGGGAAGCGGTACAAGGGTGCTTTTGGATGAGCACCTGCGAAAAATGAACATCCCGGCAATAAAGGTCAGGGGCTATGAACGGGAGTGCGTTTCCCATATGGCAATTGCCAGCGCAATTGCCCTTGGAGAAGCTGATTTTGGGATAGGAAATGAAAGAACGGGTCTTCAGATAAAAGGAATTGATTTTATTCCATTGCAAAAGGAAAGATACGATCTTGTGATGAAAAAAGAGGATATGTATAAACCGCCTTTCCAAGCTATTATCAATATATTGTCCTCGCCGGATTTTAAAAAGGAGCTTGAAGGGATCGGAGGATATGATTTGAAGGAAACCGGCGATCTGATCGCCGAAACATAGGCCTTGCCCTAAGGGAAGCAATGAAGGCTATCGCATCTGCACTTTGATATTATATTTCTTTATTTTGCAGTAAAGTGTATTTCTTCTGATACCTAAGTCCTCTGCAGAGCGGGTAATGTTCCAGTTGTGCTTTTTCAGCACCTTCTTCAGGTGGTTTCTTTCTATATTGTATAGATTCATATCAGAGTCCTGACTGCAGCATTCACAGGCTCCATCATTGCAATGCCCTTCCTGTTCAAAAAATCCATAGGGTATTGATTCCGTATATATAATAAGCTCCACAAAATTCTGAAGCTCTCTGATATTCCCGGGCCAGCTGTAATCCATCATGACTCTTTGGCATTCCTCCGGGATCTCAATTTCCTTTTTGCCGCGGCTCACGGAAATGCTTTTCATAAAGTAATTTGCAAGGGGCATAATATCTTCTTTCCTTTGGCTTAAGGCCGGCAGAAACAAAGGCAGCACATTCAGGCGGTAAAACAAATCCTTCCTGAATCTCCCGAGCCTCACTTCCTCCTTCAGGTCTTTGTTTGTAGAAGCTATGACCCTTACATCCACCGGGATTGGCTTTGTGCTGCCTATTCTTGTTATAATGCCTTCCTGAAGCACCCTTAGGAGCTTGGGTTGCATATCCGGGGGCATTTCACCGATTTCATCCAGCATAATGGTGCCCCCTGAGGCCAATTCAAATTTGCCTGTATTTCCGCCCTTTTTTGCTCCTGTATAGGCACCCTCCCCATACCCGAAAAGCTCGGATTCAATAAGCTGACCGGGTATGGCGCCGCAGTTTATCGCTAAAAAAGGACCACTCATTCTTTTACTGAAATTATGTATTGCCTGTGCAAATACCTCTTTCCCGGTACCGCTTTCACCCATAATAAGTATTGTGGATTTGCTGTCTGAAACTTTTTTTGCATATTCTATTGTTCTTAAGAAATTTTCATCTTTTCCCATAATTTTGTCAAAAGTATAATATGCTCTGTACTCTTCCTTCTTCTTTTCCCTTTTTTCTCTCTTGATTTCCTCAAAAACATACACGATTTCCGAACTGTCATCAACGGGATTGTAGATAGGATTGGCGATCATACGACAGGGCGCCCTGTTCCCAAGTGCGGTAACATTCATTTCCAACGGAGAATTCCCCTCCTGGCATACGCCTTCCCTGATCCTGTCCCATCCGTCAATAACCTCTCCCATATTTTTTGCCTTCAGCTGCCTGTCCTTATTTCCCAGAAGCTCCAATGCCTTATCGTTATGGACCTTTATCCTGCCGAGCATGTCGGAGGTTGCGATTGCAAGAGGCATAGCATTAAAAATGGCATTTACGTGCCTGATGCTTATGTCCTGAAGGTTGTTAAAATCCTTGACCTTAATCATCTCTTCGATGGCATTCGAAGCGGCAATAACCATACCAAGGGTATGTGGATGCACACATTCGTCATATCCCGTTAAGTCCAGGACTCCTATAAGGTTCCCATGATTGTCCTTTATAGGCGCACCGGAGCAGGTCCATTTATGATATGCTTTTATGAAATGATCCCTGCCGGATAATTGCACAGGTTTCCCGGTTTTTATAACTATCGCCATTGCATTGGTCCCAATGCTTTCCTCGTTCATGAAAGCGCCGGGAACCATTTTGAGGTCAAAGGCCTCCGATAGAATTTTTTCGTCCCCGATGGCATTCAGTATACATCCTTCCCCATCAGTAAGAAGCGCAAAGAAATTATGGCCTCTGACAAAGCTGATCAGCTGTTCCATATAAGGCGCTGCAGTCATGATCATGCTTCTTTTTTCGGCAAACCTTTTTTGCAGCTCCGCTTCATCTATTATTCTGCCGCTAAAAACCTGGTCTTCTTTAATATTTAATTTTTTGCACCTTTCTTGGGATAATTTGATTACTTCACTGTAATTGCAATTATTCATCAGTATACCACTTTACAAAATCAGTTCATGATCCCAATGCCGGCTGCCTTTGTCCATATGGAGAATATTCACACAGCCGTACGGCTGCGGCAGCTTAAAAATATCTCCCGGGGGAAATTCCAAAAGCCCGCTCAATATGACCCTGTTGACACCGGCATGGGCAACAATAAGAATATTGCCGCCGACACTGTCGACAATCCGTTCAAAAACCGGCATCACCCTCTCCCGGAGCTGGATGAAGCTCTCTCCTCCGGGAGGAATAAAGCTGTCCATGTACTGGCCCCGTTTTTCATATTGTTCAGGAAAACGGCTTTTTATGTGGTCAAAGGGCATATATTCCCATTCCCCCATATTGATTTCCTTAAATGCCTCAGCCTGCACCGCTTCAATGCCTCTATCCCGCAATATGATCCCGGAGGTCTGAATGCATCTTGTCAAGGGGCTTGTATAAGCTTTCTCCATACTTATGCCTGAAAAATACTCCCTAAGGCTGTATGCCTGATCCATCCCTTTACGGCTTAGGGGCAGGTCAGTTATGCCTATATATCTTTTTTCCCCGCCGCAGTCAATTTCCCCATGCCTGACGAGATATATCCTTCTATTCATGTATTATACCTTTCCCGGCGATCTCTTCAAATTTTTTTACTACTGCTACCGCAGCATCAAATCTTTTATTTATTTTGTCCAATATTTCATTGCTGCCGCCAAAGGCTTTTATGCTCAGCTCCCGCCTGCCTTCGAGAGATATCGTTTTATCTCCGCTAACCAGCTTGTCTGCCAGATAGAGTATTTCATTTTCGGTGATTTCCCCGTTTTCGTCAACCTCCAAATCGGTATGTGAGGATATGATATTGCCTACTTTTTCATAGCCTATGTCTCTTATAAGAGCTGCCCCTTTTGCGGCATGATTTTTTTTGCCTTTTGCAATATCGTGCAGCATTGCGGCAGCCTCCAAGGCTGCACCGTCCAGCATAAAACCGCAGCACTCCAAGTTCTTTACAATGGTAATAGATACCTCGGCTACCTTCGTGCAATGGCTTATTATATCTTCGGAAACATTGTAACTGTCCAGTATTGCTGTGCATTCATCCCTCCCCGGCGCACCCGAGGAATGATAGTCCAGCAATGCTTCATAATCCTCTTTTACGTCCATGTCCATTATTACTGTCGGATCAAAAACAGAAACCTCCGCCGAATCCCCTGAGAAACCCGAGAGGACCCTTTCCAATCCACCCTCTCCGGAGCCGTCTAATACGGATTGCTTATACTTAATGTCAATAAGCGGGGGGTGCCCTCTTTTGCCGCAATATACCGGGTAAAGAATACCCTTTCCTGTTTTTTGGCGTTCCTCTCTCATAATACCAAGGGTATGCTTTTTAATCAAAGGTACGTCCACAGGCATCACAAAAAATGCCTTGATATCGCAATTAAGCGCCTCCACACCTTTTACCACAGAAGAATACATCCCCTTGGAATAGTCTTCGTTCCATATGCAGGTAACATCGGAACCCTTCAGCTTGTCCGCTACCTCGGATCCCCTGTGGCCGGTCACGACGATAATGTCCTCTATCTCTGCGGCTTTAAGTGTTCCAATAATCTTTTCGATCGCCGTGTATTCCCCGAATTTCAAAAATGGTTTGAAGCTGAACATCCTTGAAGAATAGCCTGCCGCCAAAACAATTGAGGCTGTTTTACCACTTTTCATTTTTTGAGCCCCTTTTGACCATTATCAATTCAGCGGCAATACTTATGGCGATCTCCTCCGGAGTCTGGGCATGGATGTTCAGTCCTATGGGGCAAAAGACTTCGTCCAGTTCTTCGGAAGTGAATCCTGCGTCTTTCAGGTTTGAATAGACGTATTCCCTTTTGCTTATGCTTCCTATCATCCCGATATATCTGGCATCAGTCCTCAGTACCTGTGCAAGCACATCCTTATCATAGGCATGCCCCCTTGTAACAATGATAATATAACTGTTACTGCTAATGGTATCATGACTTAACAAATTGTCAAAAGAGGGGATCACCTTTACTTCATCGGCAGTCTCAAATCTCTCTCTGTTTGCGAATTCTTCCCTGTCATCCATGACAATCGTATAAAAGCCCAATATTTTTGTTATTTCGGCCAGCTTTTGCGCTACATGCCCTGCTCCGTAAATATGGACGCTTTCAATGTTAAAAAACGGCTCTATAATATATTTT
>CAYURW010000029.1:24900-26946 GCA_964447145.1 uncultured Clostridiaceae bacterium | reverse complement strand
TTGATGCATCCTCCCACACTTCCCCAATCAGAACAGAGTCCCCATCCTTCTCCTTCATTTCCTTCCTTATCATTTTAATAAATTCATCGGGGAGCTCATCCGCCACGTCCAGTCGCCAGCCCCTGGCCCCCAGGTTCATCCAATGCTTTATTATACTGTTCTCCCCGGTAATTATAAAATCAATGTACCCCGGATTCATTTCATTGACATTAGGAAGGCTGGCAACCCCCCACCAGCATTCATAATCATCTCTGGAACTCCTGAAGCGGTACCACGGGTAATAAGCAGACTCCTCCGACTGATATGCCCCAATGCCCGGGTAGCTTCCATACCTGTTGAAGTAGAGACTGTCACTGCCGGTATGGCTGAAAACCCCATCCAGAATAACGGATATTCCAAGACCACCCAAGGTTATGCAAAGGTCCCTGAATTCTTCATTGCTGCCAAACATAGAATCAATTTTCATATAGTCCCCGGTATCATATTTGTGGTTGCTGGATGCCTCAAAAATAGGATTCAAATATACTGCTGTAACTCCAAGGGTTTTTAGATATTCGGCCTTTTCATACACGCCCTTTAAGTTTCCTCCAAAAAAATCCCACCTTAATATAAACCCCTCTTCGCAATCTTTAATATAAACAGGAGTATCCCCCCAATCGGAATATAAAAAACTGTTCCTTTTGGGATTCAGCACTTTGCCGTCTTCATTCCCGTTTCTGAATCTGTCCACAAATATCTGATATATTATGCCCTTCTTATACCAATAGGGAGTTGTGGCTCCCCTATCATAGATTGTAATCTGATATGGTGGAGGAACTGATCCGTATACCTCCCCGACTCCCCCAAGACGGCTTTCATTGTTTCCGTAGAAATAACTTTGCCCGCCAATAACCAACTCAAAATAGTACCACAGAAGCCCCGGCTTATCAGGCATATCTATATCAGCAGAATAATATGCCGTCTCCCTGCCTGTATCTTTGCAGTGCAGAGGCACCCTCCATCCTTTGCCTTCCTCCCGATTGATTATCGCTTCTGCTGAATCTACCTCTCCAGAGGCCTGTACAGAAATTCCAAGGCGGACTGTGCTGCCACAGGCTGCCGCTCCAAAGGGACAGCGATATTTGTTATCATGGGAGTCATGGAAAATATTGCTCCCCATCAAAAAATCACCCTTTCAGCCCTCCAAATATACGAAGCATATTCAGATACTGTCCTGTCACTGGAAAAAATTCCGGAATGGGCTATATTGATTATACTCATCTCAAGCCAGCGGAATCTCTGTCTATACAGCTCATCAATCCGCCTGTGGGCATCTGCATATGAGTTAAAGTCCTTGAGAACAAAAAATTCATCATTATACAGAAGCAAATGGTTGTATATATCCGAAAATTCGCTATTGCTCACAGGGAAGAATCCATTTGTCAGCTGGTCTGTAACAGTCCTTATGCAGCAGTCGCTATTGTACAGGTCCGCTGCGCTGTACCCCCCGTTTATGTGAATGTCGGAAACTTCTTCTTCGGTCATGCCAAACATGACTATGTTTTCTCTCCCCACCGCATCCATGATTTCAATATTTGCGCCGTCGGGGGTAGCGACAGTAATTGCGCCATTCATCATAAGCTTCATATTCCCGGTGCCCGAAGCCTCTTTTGTTGTGGCGGAGATCTGCTCGCTTACATCGGCGGCAGGAATTATGATCTCTGCCCTGGATACATTATAGTCCTCTAAAAAAGCCACCTTAAGCTTGTTCTCAATTATCGAGTCAGTATTTATTTTGTCTGCAAGGGTGTTTATGAGTTTTACCACCTGCTTAGCAAGCCTGTAGCCCGGTGCAGCTTTCCCACCGAATATAAATGTCCTGGGCACCATATCCAATCGGGGATTTTCCTTCAGGCAATTGTAAAGATGCATTATGTGAAGAGCATTCAAAAGCTGTCTCTTATAGGCATGCATCCTTTTTATCTGAATATCGAATATAGAGTCGGGATCTATGTCAATTTTGCATTTGTCTTTAATAAGACCTGCGAGCCTTAGCTTGTTCTGCCG
>CAYURW010000029.1:12394-24890 GCA_964447145.1 uncultured Clostridiaceae bacterium | reverse complement strand
CGTTTTATCCTATCTGCCCGGTCCTGCACCGCTCTGTCATTTTTGTATTCAAGAATCTTAATAAGCTCGGCAGGCCGGGTTATCCATCCGTCTCCGATAGTCTCCCTGAGAAGCTCCGCCAATTCCGGATTTGATCCTAAAAGCCATCTCCTGTGGGAAACTCCATTGGTCTTGTTGCTGAACCTATTGGGATAAAAATGGTAAAAGTCCGCTAAAACCTGGTTTTTCAGAATTTTGCTGTGGATCTTAGAGACTCCGTTTATGCTATGGCTTCCTGCTACTGCAAGGTGGGCCATTTTGACATATCCATCTGATATTATGGCCATATCTGTTATCTTGTTCCACTGTTTAGGGTAACAGCACCAGAGGTCTTTGCAAAATCTTTCGTTTATCTCGCCCACAATCATATAAATTCTGGGAAGCAGCTGTCTGAACATATCCACCGGCCATTTTTCCAATGCCTCCGACATAATTGTATGATTGGTATAGGAAATCGTTTTTACTGTAATTTCCCATGCCCTATCCCAGTCAAGGCCTTCCTGGTCTATAAGGATCCTCATAAGCTCGGGCACGGCAACAGCCGGGTGGGTATCATTAATATGGACGGCAATTTTTTTATCAAGCTCCATTATGTCTCCCTTTGCATCCTTATAGGTTCTGATTATGCTTTGAAGACCTGCAGATACAAAGAAATACTGCTGTTTGAGCCTTAATCTTTTCCCTTCCAGATAACTGTCATCGGGATAAAGTACTTGGGATATGGATTCTGCAGAATATTTTCCTTCCACCGCTTTCAAATAATCCCCCCTGCTGAAGGAGGAAAAATCAAAGCCATTCCCGGGATTTTCTGCACTCCAAAGCCTCAGGGTGTTTACTATTCCGCTGTTGTGCCCCACAATTGGAACATCATAGGGGACTGCCCATATTGTCTCATAGCCCTCATGTCTGTATTCATAACTGTCTTTTTCATTTTGAACCGTCACTTCTCCTCCGAATCTTATCCCTACAGCCCTGTCCGCCTTTCTGATCTCCCAGGCATTGCCCTCTCTCAACCAGTCTTCGGGATATTCAGTCTGGTACCCCTCAACAATTTTTTGTTTGAAGAGCCCGTGGCTGTATCTGATCCCGCATCCATGACCGGGTATCCCGACAGAGGCCATGGAATCCAAAAAACAGGCTGCAAGCCTTCCAAGCCCCCCGCTTCCAAGCCCTGCATCAGGTTCGGCAATTCCTATATCCTTAAGAGAGCAGCCAAGCTCCCGGAGCACTTCTTCACAAACCCCCTCCAGCCCCATGTTTATCAGATTGCTTTCCAGTAGTCTTCCCAATAGGAACTCAATTGAAAAATAGTATACCTGCTTTACCCCCCTGTTTCGGTATTCAGCCTTTGACCGAACCCAATCAGCAGAAGCATAATCCCTTATCAAACCGGCAAGGGCAGAGTATTTGTCAATTTTTGTTGATTCCTCAAAGCTTTTTGCGTACATGTTCGTTATCTTTCTAAGATAGTCTTCCTTGAATTTGTCCTTGCCAATATGCATATTCTCCTCCTACAAAGTTATAAAATAGTTGATCCATTTATTATATAATATGCTACGCATATTAACTATGGATAATAATATTATACTATTGCCTTTTTCTCAATAACAACGGGGTAGTTTTCATCTCCCTTAAATTGTTTGCCCGAAGTGATGGTCACGTTTTTGTCTAATATGACATTCCTTAGAAAAACACCCTCTTCCACCATGCAATCCTGCATAATGATGCTGCTCTTTATTACTGTGCCTTTCTTTACTTTAACCCCCCTGAACAGGATGCTGTCTTCTACTTGCCCGTCTATTATGCATCCGTTTGCTATAAGTGAATTGGCAGCAGCGGCATTTTCGCAATATTTGGCAGGGGGCTCATCCTTTATCTTTGTATAAATAAACCCGTTCTTAAAAAATAGTTCCTTTGAAATTTCCGTGTCCAAAAGCTGCATGCTTGTCTTGTAATAGCTCTGAATTGAGTTAATGCAGGCCAGATATCCTTCGAACCTGTATCCATAGACCTTTAACCTGTCAAGGCTGTTATGCACGGCTTGCTTGAAATAATCGCAATCTCCCCTTGATACGCAGGTGTTCACAATGTCAAGGAACAGCGATTTTTTCATTATAAACATATCCATGGAAATATCACACTTTTTTTCTTTCCCAAGGTTCAAAACCGTACCGGTGATTCTCCCTGCCTCATTAATAGAAAGAATATTGCAGTATTGAAAATCCTCATCGCAATTGTCCGCTGTCTTATATACCATTGTAATGTCTGCCCCGGTTTCATTGTGGTGCTTGATT
The DNA here is from genome assembly GCA_964447145.1 of uncultured Clostridiaceae bacterium. Classification (GTDB taxonomy): domain Bacteria; phylum Bacillota; class Clostridia; order Lutisporales; family Lutisporaceae; genus BRH-c25. The sequence goes on along the minus strand of CAYURW010000029.1, from coordinate 22,557 downwards.
GCGTCTGCGTAGTTCAAATTGCATATCATCCCGCTCAAAGTCACTATAACGTTATTCTGCTTGCTCAAATAAATATAGTCTATATGATTCTTGAAGTGCCCGATATCTCCCCTTCTCATTCCAGATGCGTAATAATCCGGTATCGGATTCATTATGAACAATCCATCATTTTTTCTGTCCAGGTCCCATGCCTTTCCTGTACCCAGATGATCCAACAGCGACCTGTATTTGTTCTGCGTAAATATGCCTATGTTCTTCACCCCGGCATTTACAAGGTTGGAAAGGGTAAAATCTATTACTCTGTACCTTCCCGCAATCGGTATTGCTGCCAAAGGCCTGATGTATGTCAATCCCTTTATGTTATCCTCCCTGTCGGTCAGGTTAATGATTCCCATATAACTCATCATGGTTACCCCTCCCTATATACTTCATTTTCGGCCAGCTGTTCAAATTCTCCTACAAGGGTTATGGATCCGGAAGCGCTGTCTCCTACCCTGCAACCATTTCCTATGACAGATTCAAGGCCTATTATGGCACGGTCCACCACAACGTCCTCACCGATAGTAACTTTTGGCATTATCACAGAATCAGCAATTTTAGAATTCTTACCCACATAGACTCCTGAGAATAAAACCGAATTTTTGACCTCCCCGTATATAATACAGCCTTCTCCCACCATAGAGTTCTTTATATCGGAGCTCTTACCTGCGTAATGGGGAGGCCTTATGGGGTTTACTGAATATATTTTCCATTTAGGGTCAAAAAGATTAAGGGTGTTCTCCTCTTTCAAAAGGTCCATATTTGCTTCCCAGAGACTTTCTATTGTTCCTACGTCTTTCCAGTAGCCTTCAAAGGGGTACGCAAAAAGCCTGATCCCTCCATTCAGCATGTTCGGAATGACATCTTTGCCAAAGTCATTGGAGGAGTTAGGATCTGCTTCATCTTCAACAAGATATTCCCTAAGGGTCTCCCAGTTAAAAATATAAATTCCCATAGAAGCCAGATTACTTTTTGCATTTTGCGGTTTTTCCTCAAATTCATATATTTTTCCGTCAGGGTTAGTGTTCATGATCCCAAACCTGCCTGCTTCCTCCCAGGGCACTTCTATTACTGCAATAGTGGCATCAGCTGATTTTTCCTTGTGATAATCAAGCATCTTTGAATAATCCATTTTGTAAATATGATCTCCCGACAGTACCACAACATAATCCGGATCCTGTTCATCAATAAAATTTATATTTTGAAATATGGCATTTGCAGTGCCTTTGTACCATTCTCCACCCTTTTCGTTAACATACGGGGGCAAAAGAGTAACACCACCTTTGTGCCTGTCCAGGTCCCAGGGGCTCCCTATCCCTATGTATGAATTCAATACCAGGGGTTTGTATTGGGTCAGCACACCTACGGTGTCAATTCCAGAGTTGGAACAATTACTTAAGACAAAGTCGATTATCCTATACTTCCCTCCGAAATATACGGCAGGCTTTGCGACATTCTTCGTCAGCAGAGACAGCCTGCCCCCCTTCCCGCCGGCCAGAATCATTGCCAGCCATTCTTTTTTCTTCACGGGTATCCCTCCTTCATACAAGCTCAATTTGAACCTCTTCTAACTGCTCAGCCCCTTTCTCCTCCGAATACATCGGCTTTAGATATACAACAGCCAGAGGAGGAACTTTTATTTCAATGGAGTATTGCCGGTTATGCCAATTGCCTTTTGAACAGACGAGTATCTCTTTATTTTTCTGCCCCGAACCTCCAAATTCAATCGAATCACTGTTGAAAACCTCAGTATAGCCACAGTTATAGGGCACCCCTATTCTATAAACTTCATAAACCTTCGGAGTAAAATTGCATGCTACAATAACAGTATCCTTTGGTTTTTTCCCTTTTCGTATAAATACTACTATGCTTTGGCTGAAATTATTGGAAACAATCCATTCAAAGCCTTCAAAGGAGTGATCAATCTCCCATAATGCAGGTTCCTCCCCATAGAAGTCATTGAGGGTTTTTACATAATGCCGGAGCTTTCTATGCATGTCATAATTTAATAAAACCCAATCAAGGGGGTGGTCATAGCGCCATTCTATAAACTGCCCAAGCTCCCCTCCCATGAAAAGCAGTTTTTTGCCGGGGTGTGCAGCCATATAGCCAAATAGGACCCTAAGATTTGCAAACTTCTGCCAATAATCCCCGGGCATCTTATCCAGCAGCGATTTCTTTCCGTGAACGACCTCGTCATGAGACAGCGGCAGTATATAGTTCTCTGAATATGAATATGTAAGGGAAAAGGTTATTAGATTGTGGTGGTTAAACCTGTCAGCGGGGTCGATCATCATATATTTGAGCATGTCGTTCATCCAGCCCATATTCCATTTATAGTTGAAGCCAAGTCCCCCCATATGTGCGGGAGCCGTAACCATAGGCCAGGCTGTGGACTCCTCGGCTATCATCATCACATCGGGATAGTATTCGAATACAGCCTTGTTAAGCTTTCTGAAAAAATCCACCGCCTCAAGGTTTTCCCTTCCCCCGTGCTTATTTGGGGTCCATTCTCCGGGACCTCTCTCATAGTCCAGATAAAGCATGCTGGCGACAGCATCGACTCTGAGGCCGTCCACATGATACATATCGAACCAGAAAACTGCGTTTGATATTAAAAAGCTTTGCACCTCGGGCTTTCCAAGGTCAAAATTGCAAGTCCCCCAGCCGAGGTTTTCCCCTTTTTTATTGTTGCTGTACTCATAGGAGGCTGTGCCGTCAAAAAGTCTCAATCCATGATCATCCTTGCAAAAATGCCCCGGCACCCAATCCATTATTACCCCTATGCCCTTTTCGTGGCACCTTTGGATAAAATACATCAAATCATAGCAGGAGCCATACCTGCTGGTCGCCGAATAATATCCCGTGACCTGATAGCCCCAGGAGCCGTCAAAGGGATATTCGGCAAGAGGCATCAATTCTATATGGGTATAACCCATACTCTTCACATAATCTATCAGGTCCTCCCCAAGCTCCCCGTAGGTGCAGAAGCTCCCGTCGGATCTCTGTTTCCATGAGCCTGCATGCACCTCGTAAATGTTTACAGGGCTTTCATATATATTTGTTTCCCTGCGGCGCTCCATCCACTCTCCATCATTCCATTGAAATCTGCGGAGGGAGACCAGCTTGGATGCTGTTGCCGGGCGGAGTTCGGAGTAGAAGGCATAAGGATCAGACTTTGTCAGCACTTTGCCGTCCCTGGTATGTATCTCATATTTATACATATCCCATTCTTTCAGACCGGGAACAAATATTGACCAAATTCCGGAGACATCCGGCATGGACATGGGACTGGCGGCTCCGTTCCAACCGTTAAAATCCCCTACGAGTCTAACAGCTTCTGCATTTGGGGCCCATACGCGAAATATGGCTCCGTCAGCCCCATTGATATTTGCTATATGAGCACCTAAGAATTCATAGCTCCTGAAGCGGCTTCCTGGTCCGTCCACAAGCGCCCTCCTCCTGCTAATATATGTCTCCATATATTGTATTTCACCAATAGTAATTAATTCGACTTCTGTTATGTATTTCCTGCAAACCCCGAATATGCTGCAAATAGCAAAATTTTCTTCACATACACGTAATACTGTAGTATAATTAGATAAATAGACAAGCCGGTTTATTTATCGGGCCGTAAGCCCTTTGAGAGGAGATGTCCCATTGGATAGCCGTTTTTACAAAAGAGCCTTCAGCATTGCATTTGCTATAATAATATTCTCTGCTTCATCGATCACTTCCTATGCAGATTCAAATGTTTTTAAGAAGGGAGATCAGTCTCCCGAGATTACATCAGCCCAGGCGGCACTTAAGAAATTGGGCTTTTTTGACGATGTGTGCACAGGATATTTCGGGGTGATCACAGAAGGCGCCGTAGTTAAATTCCAAAAAGAAAACAAACTGGATGCCGACGGAATACTCGGCCCCGTCACAGTCAAGCTGCTAAACAAACTGACCGGCGGGAATATTTCAATCCCCAGCCGTTCCGCATCCGCCAAAAAAGATACAACCAAGGTCAATATACGCTACAAAATCAAAAAAGGCGATACAATATGGGATATAGCCTCAGACTACAATGTATCCGTGGATTCTATCCTCCAATATAACAACCTCAATGAAAACAGCATACTCAGCATAAACCAGGAAATTATCATTCCCAATGTTATTAAAGTCGTTAAACCCTCCCCGGTCAAGCCTGCCGAACCTGCACCCCCGGCTGCTGCTCCGGTACCTTTGCAGGACAGCTCTGAGCTTGGCAATATTTACGAACATAATGAGAATATCTACGTTGTCAAGGAGGGGGATACCATAGGATCCATAGCTGAAGACTTTGGTGTCAGTGCAGATTCAATACTCAGTGAGAACAATTTTACCTCTGATACCATCCTTCAAATCGGGCAGGAAATTAAGATCCCCGAAGGCGATAGCGAGAAAGTCGCAGAAAACACCGAGGCAAATCCTGACAGCTCCGGAGATAAGGGTGAATACCTTGACTGGTTCGAAGAGGTGCAATACATATTCAAAAAAGGTGAAACGGCAATAGTGACTGATGTAGATACAGGCAAGTCCTTCAAGGTCAGGAGGCTATACGGCGGAAAGCATTCGGACACCGAACCATTGACTGCCGAAGATACAAAAATACTGAAAAGCCTATATGGAGGAAAATGGAGCTGGGACAGAAGAGCAATAATTGTTACCGTAAAGGACGAAAACAATAAGGAGCGCAGAATTGCAGCCTCAATGAATGGGATGCCTCACGGAGGTCAATCCATAAAAGATAACGGAATGAACGGACACTTTTGCATACACTTCAAAAACAGCCGAACCCACAGTGGAAGCAGAGTTGACCCGGGCCACCAAAAAATGGTCAAAAAGGCCGCCGGACTATAGTATATAGATTAAATGCCCTCTTTTTCTTAGAGGGCATTTATTATTGTCAACAAATGCTGCACAGTAACCATAGCAAATTGTTCAAATATACTGTATTGACAAATATGGTTTATAACATTATGATTATTATATAAAAATCTTTATCCATAAGATTCAAATAATAGATTTATCTATTTTACTATTACAGAAGGCTGGGCAGATATGCCCGGCATTTGCAGCATCATGGGGTATTTTGCATTAACATTGTAATTCTATTACCGATGTTTCCCGACCGGATAAAATAATTTTCGGAGGAATATCCATGTTTGATTTAATAAAATTTCTGAAGGAAAAGGGCTACAAGGTTACTCCTCAGCGCATAGCTGTTTATGTTATGCTTAAGAATACAAAGGAGCACCCCAGTGTAGACATGCTGTACAACAGGCTTCAGCCGGAATATCCCACAATGAGCCTTGCTACAGTATACAAATCCCTTGAGGTATTTAAAGAGCTGGGGCTGGTTCAAGAACTTAATGTAGGAGAAGACAAATTCAGGTATGATGCTAATGTCAACCGGCATCCTCATATTGTCTGCATAGACTGCGGCAAGGTTGAGGATATTGATAATGAAATGATCTTTGACCTTGGAGGACAGGTAGAAAAGAAGACCGGTTATCAGCTGGTCGGTCAGCAGCTGTATTTCTTCGGCTACTGCCCCGGCTGCAAAGTAAAGCAATGACAATAAAAATGCGGCTTCGCCGCATTTTTCAATTTATCAAAGACTCGTTAAGGGCATTTCTAACTGCCTTAATCACTTTACCCATCACATAGGAGGAGTTCCCCCGGTTGCTTGCCTCCGATACATCCTGTGACTTAATTGTAGTGTAGATTATCTCAGATATTTCATCCTTTATGTTCGGATTATTGCTTATGTAATCGGGAGGCATTTCTATAAGCTTAATATCTTTTATCTTCGCGTTCTTTATTGTCACTTCCGCTTTAACATCCCCGGATTCTGTTTTTTCGACACCCATATACACCCCGTCATTGTACCTGAGATATGTATAGCCTGAGGCGGCGAGCCCCGTCTCATTACTTCTTAATGTAAACAATAATACCAATCCGGCAACCAGAATAAACAGCAATGCGGCATATACTATAAGGCTTTTCCTAGTTATTATAACAATTTTCGATTTTATAAATACCCCTCCCATCTTATATAGAATACGTAGGTGAATAACCATAATGTACCTTTGTATAAATTTATTACGGAAGGGATAAATATATGCACCCTTTTGAAAAAGTAATTTATCGGTATAATAACTCAATTAATTATAGAATTTGTCCATTTCCCGCATCGGTCCCCCCACATTGCAACAATTTTTCCGTCTATTTCAACTTTTATTACTTCACAGGAATTGTCACAACCGCTGCACTCAAAACTTGAGGGGGCAAAATCGGAACTATCGATATCAAATCCCCTGAACTTTGTCCCACCGCCCATATGGGCTGTGCGGTTCCCGGCAAGTATAGCAGAGCCTATGGCACCCATTACATTATAATGTTCTGGAATGACAATCTCGTTTTTTACCTCTCTTTCAAATGCAGATTTTATACCTCTGTTAGCCGCTACTCCTCCTTGGAATACAAAGGGGGGCTCAAGCTTTTTCCCCCTCCCAAGATTATTTATATAATTCCTTACAAGGGCTTCACATAGTCCGTTTATTATTTCAGCCTTGGAAAACCCGTACTGTTGTTTTGCAATCATGTCAGACTCCGCAAACACCGTACATCTTCCTGCGATCCTGACGTTTTTTTCTGCTGACAACGCAAGATCTCCAAAATCTTCTATCCTAACCTTCAGCCTTTCTGCCTGATGTTCCAAAAAGGACCCCGTACCTGCGGCGCACACTGTATTCATTGCAAAATCCACCACCATGCCATTCTTCAATATGATTATCTTGGAGTCCTGTCCCCCGATTTCAAATATGGTTCTGGCTTCCGGGAAGCAGGCAATTGTTGCGGTTGCATGAGCCGTAATTTCGTTTTTTACAACATCGGCTCCTACCATTATACCCGCAAGCTGCCTTCCGCTGCCTGTGACTCCTACCCCCAGCACCTTTGCTCCTTTACTGTATTCTTCCCTTAGCTGCCTAAGTCCCTGCCTCACTGATTCCAAAGGTTGACCATTTGTTTTTATATATTGTTTTGACATTAGGTTAAGATCCTTGTCAACAGCAACCACATTTGTGCTTACTGACCCTACATCTATACCTATGCAGAAATCCTTCATCATTTCCCTCCGATTCTGGCATAGAGATTCTCAACCTAAATTGTTCCCTTTTCCCTTGTTTAATAATCATTAAAGGACATGATGCCTTATCTTTTTTTGCTTTTCATTTTCTCCATCTCACCGCCTATTATCGATATGCCCTCGGTTATCTGTGAAGGTCCGGCACCGGCGAAGCTAATCCTCATATACTGTTCTCCCCTGGCAGCTTTTATAAATATGGTTCCCGGGGCAAAAACCACTTTTTTTTCTTTGCACTTTTCAAAAAGTTCCGGGGAGGAGATCCCACAAGGCAGCTTTATCCATAGGTTCAACCCCCCGTAAGGCTGATTGAAGCTTGCCCCCCTCAGGTATTTTTTGACTGCCCTCACCGCCTCTATATATCTGATGCTATATTCCTTTTTCATATATTTCAGGTGCCTGTCCCAGATTCCGCTCCTGAAATAAAGGTCAAGCACCCTTTGCATCAGACCCGATGTTGATATGTCGGTTATATACTTCATGCTCACAACCCTTTCCTTAATTGAGTCCGGTATTATCATATAACCCACTCTGAGCCCCGGCATAAATATTTTAGAAAAACTCTTGATATATACAACCCTGTTTTCTTTGTCCAGACCTTTCAGGGGATTTTCCCCTGTGTCAAGGTAGCTCAAGTCGCTCATATAATCGTCTTCCACTATCATCACATTATGTTTTCTGCAAAGGAGAAGAAGATACTTGCGCTTTCTCTCGGAATAGGTACAGCCTGTCGGATTCTGAAAGTTCGGCATAACATATATAAATTTGGGCTTTATCAGCCTAAGCATTTTTTCCAGCTCATTCATATCGGGCCCGTCGGTAAGAAGCGGTATTTCCACAATTTTTGCCCCCCTTGACTTAAATACCGCCACCGCCCCATTATATGTCGGACTTTCTACGAAGACATAGTCCCCGTTTGTCAGCAATACTTTTGAAATGATGTCTATACCCTGCTGGGCCCCCGAGATTACATGAATATCTGATGCATCCGATTTAATTCCAAAGGGTCTCAGATATTCCGCTATCGACTCCCTCAGGGGCCCGTACCCCATACTTTCATGGTACGTAAAGGCCCTCCCTGAATCCCGTTCCAATACCTCATTGAGCACCCTCCTGAAATCCTTTACGGGGAAGAGCCCGGGATCCGGAGATGCCGTCAGGAGGTTTATAACATCGTCTCCAAATCCCATATCTATATCCAGTTCTATTTCATCACTTACATTGACTGCATCGCTCCGCAGGTTTATCTCGCCATTCAGGGGCATTGCATAGGTGCCGCTGCCAACTCTCTTGTATACGAACTTGTTATCCTCCAATAGCTTGTAAGCATTAATAACGGTGATATTGTTCACTCTCAGATAAGCTGCGAGGCTCCTTATGGCAGGAAGCCTGCAGTCCCTGGGAAGTATTTCTTCTGCAATGCTCTTTTTTATCTGTTCATACAGCTGTAAATAGACAGGACTTTCGCTGTCCCTGTCAATAAATATCCCCATATCCTTCGGGGATATTGAATTGCCCATGCTCTCACCTTCTTATAATATAATTGTATCGATACATTAATTATATCACATATCCGCCGATCCAAGGCCGGTTTAAAGAATAATGTAAATTTTTCCGATAAATTATATAAGCTGTTAAGCTTTGCCAAAGCAAAAAAGGATTGCGGCTTTGGTCAATATCGCATGGAGGTGAAAATATGAAAGTCGAGAGTTCCAGCATTAATTTTGAGAGCCGCCACACCTTGACTGAATTGAGCCGGAAGCAGGAGAGCCTACAGTTTTGGATTGGCAGCCAAAACCCGGAGGTGGACGGTCCCCCAGGGGTGACAATTGATATATCCCAAAAGGGAAAAGAATTGCAAAGCTGCCTCAATACCGGCAAAACCCAACCTTCGGAAGAAGAGGAGGATCTTCTGAGTGAAAAGGACAGACAAAAAATAATGCTCATTGAGGCCTTTATCGAACATTTTACGGGGAAAAAATACAAATTTAGACTACCGAAGAGAATTCACAGAGGGGGAGAATCCGCACCCGGCAACGGCAACGGCCGTCCACCGGAAGTAAGGAACAGAGCCCCGGAATCAGGATGGGGACTTATATATGACAGCAAAACAACAAATTACGAAAGTGAAAAAATGTCCTTCAGATCAAAGGGAATTGTAAAGACCGCCGACGGAAAGGAAATTGCAATAGATGTTCAGCTAAATATGAGCAGGGAGTTTTTCTCGGAAAGTGAAATCCATATAAGGGCCGGAGATGCATTAAAAAAGGATCCCCTGGTCATTAATTTCAATGCTCCGGCTGCAATGCTGACAGACAACAAATTCAGATTTGACATTGACAGTGACGGGACACCCGACCAAATATCCCGGCTTGTCAATGGATGCGGCTTCTTGTCCCTTGACCTTAACAATGACGGAAAGATAAACGACGGAAGTGAGCTTTTCGGCGCCAAAAGCGGTGATGGGTTCGCAGACCTGTCTCTATATGATTCGGACAAAAACGGATGGATCGACGAAAATGATTCCATATTTGAAAAGCTAAGGATATGGACAAAGGACGAATTTGGGAATGACACACTTTTTGCTCTGGGGGAAAAAGGCATAGGCGCGATATGCTTGGGAAATGTAAGAACATTATTCAGCATAAGAGATAATGACAATAAAGAAAACGGTGCCATACAAAAAACCGGCATTTTTCTTTATGAAAACGGCGGGGCAGGTACCCTGCAGCATGTAGATCTAGTAGTATAGAAAAGTTATACTTTCCTTTTAAAGTTGAAAGGCAGGGATCTCCTACCTTTCAACTTTTTCTACCATTTGAATTTTTGTACCGTCGGTCCTCATTTTGTAAAGTCTGTTTGAGGCAGAATCCACAATGAAATAAAGCCAGCCATCAGCAACATTTATAAACTTGGAGCTTTCGTAATTCAAAATAGACTTGCCGGT
>CAYURW010000029.1:0-12384 GCA_964447145.1 uncultured Clostridiaceae bacterium | reverse complement strand
TGTATACTCTCAGGCCATTATATCCATTGCTGTAGTATATCCATTCCCCTGATACATTTATGTACAGGGCCTCCTCTTTTGTGAGCCCTTCCCTCCCCGTACCGTCTGTCCTTATCTTATAAAGCCTGTTTCCGTCAGATTCATTACTGTAATATATCCAATCCTCATCAACATTTAACCATGATGCGGAGTCATCAGATATTTTTATGTTTTCCGAACCATCCGTTTTGGCCTTGTAAATCCTTTTTTTATCGTCTCCGTTGCAGTAATATACACATTCCCCCACAACATTCAGATATGAAGAAAAGTTTTCTGCTATGAGCATTTTCTCCGAACCATCAGTCTTTATCCTATATATATGTCTTTTGTCGGATTCGTTGCTGTAGTATATCCATCCCCCCACAACATTCAGGAAGGAGGCCGAATCATTGGTCAGTCTCTCTCTTTCCTTTCCGTCAGTGGATATCCTATATATGCTGTTCTTTTCCGTTTTTTCTATATTGCTGTAATATACCCATTCCCCAAGTACATTCAGGAACATGGATCTGTCACTGTTCAATTTAGTTTTGCCGGAACCGTTTATTTTCATCTTATATATACTCACATCGTCGCTGCCGTTGCAATAATATACCCATCCATCCTGAAATGCCACAACACCGCCGTTTGAAATATTACCCAACGTATTGCCATATCCCTCTGCGACGGTTCCCCCGGTGCCTTCCTCAGGAATCTCTTCTTTGCCCAGGCAGCCTGAAGCAGCAGCCGTCACAAAACATATCAATGCAATAATATAAGCAAGCTTTTTCATATAATTTCTCCTTACCATACATTTTGGGGCAGCTATTAATAAGGTCTCCTTATAGCAAATATTGGTCTCCTATTAATAGGAACCATAATACTTTGAGAGGCCTGTTATTTATTATTTCGGCAAATAAATATAAAAGATTAATGACCCCCGAAGCAACCCCCTGGTTGACAACATTTATGGGCTGCCCAAGGAATTTCTCCATGGTGATGGCCCTTTTGGGGTAATCCCCTTTTGCCTCCTCAGGCTTTTTGCCCGAACAGGCAGTTGTATTTAAGGAAAAGCATAAAATCAGCAAAAAAAGAGTATTGACCTTGGTCTCATAATGATCTCACTTTCTGTTTTTCTTTGCATAGTATATTTTCTACAGGCATATCAAGCCCGGTCCATATCTTAAAAGCCATGGCCCCCTGCCATAATAGCATTCCCAATCCGTTCATTGTTTTACATCCGGCTTCCTCCGCAATGGACAGCAGTTTTGTCTTTTTTGGCTCATATATTATATCTGCCGCAAATAAGCCCCTGTGCAAGGTCCGGGGAGACAGGACAATGCTTTTATCCGCCATTCCCTCCATTCCCAGGGAGGTACAGTTGACCAGCACTGCGGCATCCTTCAATTCTTCCTTCAGGGCAGACTCGCTTATTTCCGATACTCTGCTCCTGCAGCCGCAGATCCTGCTATTTATTACTTCCGCTATCTCTTCAGCCGCACTTAATGTTCTATTAAAAATAACAATTTCACCGGCTCCCTCAAGGGCCGATTGAATGGCAACAGCTCTTGCAGCCCCTCCGGCACCTGCAATAACAATTTTTTTGTTCCTCAGATCCAATCCTGCCTTCGACAAAGCCATAACAAATCCTTTGCCATCCGTATTGTATCCAATCAGCCTTCCATTTTCGTTTTTTACCGTATTGATTGAGCCTATTATTGCCGCATCCTCCGACACTTCATCCAGAAACTCCATGACACTCCTTTTATAAGGCATTGTTACATTAAAGCCCACAGCATTAAGAGCCCTCATTGCATACACAGCCTCTTTGAAAAAACGTTCCTCCACCTCAAATGCCAAATATATGCAGTCCAATCCCAGGGCCTCAAAGGCAGCATTATATATCCGGGGGGATCTGCTGTGTTTGACAGGGTATCCCAATAACCCCGCAAGGGATGTGGTCCCTGTTATCCTATCTATCATGACAATCATCCTTTCCTTATCATAATACCACCTGCAATCCGTGCTTAGCAAACATGTCACCAACCTCCGGACGTTTACCGAAACAATGCCTTTATTGCAGCTCTCAGATCAGTTACCGGGATCTGCCCCGGTGCCGAAGGCCTCCTGCCTGCTCCAAAGGTCAGATCCGATCCGAATATTCCCCCGGCAATCCTGCTTGCCATTCCAAGTTCACCCATAGAAACCGCTATTATTGGAGTGTCTATTTCTCTTCGTGCTTTCAATACAGCCGAAAACAACGTCAATATGTCCTCTTCCCTCCTGGGCATTACTGCAATCTTGGCAACATTTGCCCCTACTGAGATCTGTTCTTTTATTTTATTTAACAGATATTCCTCAGGGGGGGTCTCAGTAAAATTATGATAGGACAAAATAAGCGGTACGTTTTGTTTAGCGGCAGTATCCCTTATTCGTTCTATTGCGGGAATACCACAGGCTAGTTCCATATCTGCGGCATCGACTTTTCCGGAACATAGGGCTCTTTTGATAATATCGTACCTTATAGGATCCTCAGCCTTCCTGAAGCCGCCCTCCAATATGCTTCTGAATGTAAATATCAAAGGTATCTCTCCAATAATATCCCTTAATGCCCTAAGCGCATAATCGACCTTTGCCGTTTCAAAAGAATCCCTGAAGTAATCTGCTCTCCATTCTACAACATCAGGGTTTGATTCTGCTGCTGCCGCCGCCTCCCTCTCCAATTTCTCTTCTTCTTCGGCCAGCAACGGTATACATATCAAAGGTTCGGACCCCCCCAGTATCTTTCCTCTTAAATTAACGGGCTTTTTTGCCTGCAGCCTCATAGTTATCCCCCTGTTCCCAATGCATATTCCTTGTTATTGCATTACATATATTGCAATAACATTTTACATTACAATTCAATATCCACTTAAGTATTTTCCTTAATATCATAGAATTACTATACACTGATTGAATAAGTTAATGCATTCAATACAATTAAATTTTAAAGTATCACCTTAATTATATATTGTCAATATGTGCAGTTAAAGGACATTTTTCTCATTCCCCAAAAAGACCGGCATTGTATTATCATGACATTAAAGGCTATAATAATATATAATACCCAATAACCTCAATGGAGGATGGCATATGAAGCATTTTTCCGATTTTTCTATTCCCGGGAATGTAAAATACATATTGGACACCCTGAATGAGCACAAATATCAAGCTTTTATAGCCGGAGGCTGCATACGGGATTCCATCCTTGGAAGGGAGCCTGAGGATTGGGATATAACTACCAATGCACTTCCTGGGGAGGTAAAGGGCATATTCCCAAAAACAATAGATACTGGCATAAAGCATGGGACAGTGACAGTAATGCTTGACAATTGCGGCTATGAGGTCACTACCTTTCGCATTGACGGCGAATATACAGACTTTAGAAGGCCTCAGTCGGTCACCTTTACTTCTTCCATTGAAGATGACCTTTCAAGGCGGGACTTTACAGTCAATGCAATTGCCTACAGCCAGGCCACTGGCATTGTGGATCCTTTCGGAGGCATCGGGGATATTGGTGATAGAATTATCAGGACAGTAGGCAACCCTGATCAAAGGTTCGGGGAGGATGCCCTCAGAATGCTGCGGGCTATACGTTTTTCCGCTCAACTGAATTTTTCTATTGATGGATCTGTTCTGAGATCCATGGAAAAAAACCACCGGCTAATAGAAAATATAAGCAAAGAAAGAATAAGGGATGAACTGACAAAGATTCTTCTCTCTGACAATCCATTTTGTCTTTCGCTGCTTATGGACACAAAGCTTATTAAGTACACTCTGCCGGAATTTGAACCGTGCTTCCTTACAGAACAGAACAATCCTTATCATGTTTATAATGTGGCTTTGCATACCCTTCACTCAGTGAATAATATAGAAAAGGATAAAACCCTCAGGTGGACAATGCTTTTTCACGATTTTGGGAAGCCCCCGGCGAAAACCACGGACAGCAAGGGAATAGATCACTTTTACAGTCATCAGCCCCTGAGCGCCAAGCTGGCAAAAGCCGCTATGGAAAGACTAAGATTTGACAAAAAGTCGACAGACCAGATACTGCTTTTGGTAAAATACCACGACATGCAAATAAGAGCCGAGAAAAAATCTGTAAGAAGGGCTATAGCCAAAATAGGTGAGGATATGTTCGAAAGCCTTCTCAAAGTCATTGAAGCAGATAATAAAGCTCAGAATCCTGAGTACCTGAAAGAACGCATATCAAAATTAATGGATATTTGGAAAATTTACAGGGAAATAATAGAGGAAAAACAGTGTACGAGCCTAAGGTCCCTGTCGGTAAACGGCGATGACATAATCGCCCTGGGGATCAAACCGGGAAAGATAATAAAGGAGCTCCTGGAGTACCTTTTGGAAAAGGTGATCGAGGAGCCCCGGCTAAATGAGAAGGATATTCTATTGGAACTTGTTCGCCAGAAGCATAGCGCCCAGTGATATCGCAAGGGATGCCAGCCACATGCCAACAACCAGTATGGTACTCTTTTTCTCTGAAATGCCTGACACTGCTGAAATACCAAAAACCATCAATATGGCCTGCCATATCATAAAGGGGTCCAGGCTGCCGAACAGTATACTCCCTCTAGTTGGCTTCATCTCAATATACAAAAGATTACCCGTTGCATACATGTAAATCAGCTTTGCCACCATTCCGGCAGCAACCGCCATATAGGCCAGAGTATAAACTGACAGCATCTGGGAATACTTGATAGTGCCCTTCAAAGCTTTTATAAGCAACATATAAACAAGTGAAATAATCAGCACAAATGCAATTATCCCTATTGCCCCGCCTATTGAAGAAGCGATATTCATTTGCGGTGAATTCATAAAGGGTATGGATGCCCTCACTGCCTCTGCCTGTTCCGGCGGCATTGATGCCGCCTTTTCCTCCAGCATTTCAATCATAAGGTCTTTGCCGAGGATCTTTGTCCCGTAAGTATATAACCCCGAAACAAGGGAAATTATAAGAAGCTTTAGTGCCCAGGCAGGCTTCTCCAGATATTCCCTGAACAATTCCGAAGGCCTGACAAAAAACAGTTTAAGTTTATGCAACATTGATATTACCCCCAAATCATAAAAATAACTAATATTTACATTAATATTATACATAATCTGGAGATGTAAGTAAATCTAAAATAAGCCTCATGTTACTGTCAAGTAAGCTTTAGCAAGTTACCTTCATATCATATCCATGAAAACTATACTCTGAGAAGCCTCATTCCAATTCATGTATCGTTACTTTTCTTGTGTGTACCGTATGGCTCCACTCCTTATTCTTCATTGTGATTATACCCTCTGCGGCAATCGGTATCCAGGTAAGGCAGTAGAACATATATATTGGATAGAAGATCATAAGCTTATAGGACAGCTTTTCGTCATAATACAAGCATAAGGGAATCAGCAGAAATTGCGCCACACCGTAGAGCCTGAAAAAATCAGGGGCTATCCTTGCAGATATTACGTACATTTCATAGTCCATTATATAAATGTTAATAAAGGGGATAAATAGCATAACTGCCCCTACCAGAATCATATAAGGCTGAAGTGTGTATATTGCACAGTCAACCAGGGCCATGTTCCTATCCCTTACACCCTTTAGGAAGAGTTTGAAAAAATATCTGTAGCAAACATCAGCAAAACCCTGCATCCACCTTCTTCGCTGCCTCCATGACTGTCTTAGGTCCAGGGGCTTTTCGTCATATACAACTGCCTCATGGGCCCAGCCTACCTTAATATTATTGAGCATCAGCTTCATGGTAAATTCAAGGTCTTCAACAAGACATTCTGCATGCCAGCCAACCTGCTTCAGGACTTTTACATCCATGCAGAACCCTGTGCCTCCGATTTCACAGCTCATCCCCAAAAATGACCTTGCACATTGGAAAAGCCTGTTTGAACTCCAGAATGCGATGGAATAACTGGTCGTTATCCATGAATCCGAGGGGTTTTTGCTGTCAATATAACCCTGAATCACTTTTTGGCCATCGCAAAGCTTATTATTCATAACCCTTAGGAAATTCCTTGAAATAAGATTGTCAGCATCAAAAATCACAACTGCATCATATTCACAGTCGTCTCCGCAAAGCACCTTGTCAAAAGCCCACTTAAGGGCATAACCCTTTCCCCTGTCGTTATCATCGAATCTTTCAAGGACATTTGCTCCGGCACCCCTGGCAATTGCAGCAGTGTTGTCTGTGCAGTTGTCCGCAATCACATACAATTTGTAAGAGTCTTCGGGATAATTAAGATCTTTTAGGTTGCTCACTATATTCCCTATTACTGCCTCTTCATTATGGGCAGGTACAAAAATAGCAAACCTTTTTACCGGCAAGTAGTTTTTTGAGGCTTTGCCGTATATTTTTTCCGCCAGCCCAAAAACAGAAGTAAAAAAATAATAGAATCCTATTAAAAAGAAGAGTATCTGAAATATCAAAAATATAACGTTTATGAAAGTCTTAAGCATTATGCCATCCCTTCCCAGTGCATAGAAATAAGAGAAAAAAATAAGGCTCTATGCCTTATTATTTCACTTATTCAAAAAATATATTAATGAATGGGAATCTAGATCAGGAACACCGCAGTGACAAGGTTGGATACCACATGAGTTGTCACTGCTCCATAATACCCTTTCTTTTCATAAATGTAGGTGCAGAAAAGACCCAGCCCAAAAAAGGTAGGAATACCTGATATGTTAAAATGCAGTAGGGTGAAAAGGGCTGTTGAAATAATGGCGGCCGCAGCATGGGGCATTCTGGGAAGAAGAATCTTGTCATACAAATAATATCTGAAAATGTATTCCTCAACAAAAGGGGCCAATATCACCACAAGGAAAAAAAGCAGCACCTTGTAATATGTATCCCCCTTAGCAAATTCCCCTACTATTTCCTGCGGGTTGGCCTCTATTCCTAAATAACTGACCAGTATATGCATATATAGCCTGTTGACCTGGTTAATTATCATTTTGAATATGAGGGAAATGCCCGCAACGGCTGCAATATCTGTGTACCTTGCTGCCCAGATGTTTATATCTCTTAGCTGCCATTTATCTTCTTCCCTGCTGTGTACCCTGAAAAGAAGGATAAGAACCCCGATAAAGGGCGCCAGCTCATGGGCAATATAAGCAAGCAGCCAGTAAACTGTACCTGCAGCTATTTTTAAGGGAGGCTTCATACCCTTGAATATATACTTGTATAACGAAATAAATATAGGTACATTCAGAAACAAAAAAGTAAAAATAAGAATGAACCACTCATAAAATACCAATTAAGTCCCCCCAAATGCAAAAGTTATTCCCCCCGGTTACTCCCCCCGGCAATAGCCTTCCAGAGTTCCTCCCTTCCTGAATGGGTCTTTGAGGAGTAGGGCACCAAAATATCATTTGGATCCGTCTCCAGTGTTTCCCTTATAATATTTAGGTTTTTGGCTAAGGATGATCTAACTATTTTATCGGATTTAGTAGCAACGATTATTGCAGACTTTTTGTAATACTTGATAAAGTCATACATTAGTTTATCGTCTTCGGTCGGCTTATGCCTTATATCTACCAAAAGTATTATGTTTCTTAGATTTTCCCTGTATTTCAGGTATTCTTCTATCATTTTTCCCCAGGCGGCCTTTTCACTTTTGGATACTGATGCATAACCGTAGCCGGGTAAGTCCACCATCATCAGCTCTTCATTTATAAGAAAAAAATTGATAAGCCTCGTTTTCCCCGGGCTTGCACTTACCTTGACCAGCTTTTTTCTATTGAGAAGGGAGTTAATAAGGGAGGACTTCCCAACATTGGATCTGCCGGAAAAAGCTATTTCCGGCAGGGAGAGCTCCGGATACTGGTTCTTTGAAATTGCACTTTTTATAAATCTGCATTCCTTAATTTTCATTATCCTCATCCTTTGCCAAAGAATGAGCCAGGACTTCATCCATTCCGGACACAAGTACGAATTCCATGTTTTTCTTCACCACATCCGGAATTTCTTCAATGTCTTTTTCATTTTCGAGGGGCAGAATAACCTTTTTTATGCCTGCCCGTTTGGCTGCAAGCACCTTTTCTTTCAGCCCCCCAATAGGAAGCACTCTTCCCCTTAAGGTCACTTCCCCGGTCATTGCCACTTCCCTGTACACCGGTATTTTTAAAAGGGCCGATATCAAGGCAGTCGTCATGGTTATTCCGGCTGAAGGGCCATCCTTTGGAGTAGCACCCTCGGGTACATGTATATGGATATCCATATTTTTTGTAAATTCCTTATCAATACCAAACTCTTCCGACCTGGAGCGGATATAGCTCAATCCGGCCCTGGCAGACTCTTTCATTACATCTCCCAAATGGCCTGTAAGCTCAAGCTTGCCCGTACCGGGCATTACGGAGACCTCAATAAACAGCGTATCTCCCCCGACTGCCGTCCAAGCCAGCCCCGTCACTACCCCTATCTCGTTCTTTTGATTTATGTGTTCATATTTATATTTAGGGATCCCCAGGTACTTTTTGAGGCTTGCAGGGGAAACCCTAACCCTTTTTTTATTGTTTTCGACAATCTGAGTCGCACATTTTCTTATTATATTTGCAAGCTCCCGCTCCAGATTCCTTACTCCCGCTTCCCTGGTATAGTTGTTTATGACTTCTCTTACGGCAGCTTCCGAAATAATTACGTTCTCCTCATCCAGGGAGTGCTCTTTAATTTGTTTGGGCACCAGATAATCCACAGCTATATGAAGCTTTTCCTCCTCGGTATAGCCGGAGACAGGTATTACCTCCATCCTGTCCAGCAGGGCAGCAGGTATTGTATCAGTGGAGTTTGCGGTGGTAAGGAACATGACCCTTGAAAGGTCGAAGGGCAACTCCAAATAATGATCCCTAAATTCCTTATTCTGCTCCGCATCAAGGACCTCTAGCAATGCTGAGGCCGGATCCCCCCTGAAGTCACTGGCCAATTTGTCAATTTCATCGAATAGAAACAAAGGATTCCTTGAACCCGCTTGTTTGATAGAATATATTATCCTTCCGGGTATAGCCCCGATATACGTCCTTCTGTGCCCCCTGATCTCGGCTTCATCCCGCACTCCTCCCAGAGACATTCTTACGAATTTTCTGCCCATGGCTCTGGCAATGGATTTTGCTATTGAGGTCTTTCCAACCCCCGGAGGTCCGATCAGGCACAGGATAGGGCCTTTCATATTGTTGGAAAGCTGCCTTATAGCCATGTATTCAAGCACTCTTTCCTTAACCTTCTTAAGTCCGTAATGATCCTCATCAAGAATTTTCCTTGCATTTTTAATATCAAGGTTGTCTTCTGTAAGAGTATTCCAGGGCAAATCAAAGATCCAATCCAGATAAGTCCTTGTCACACCCACCTCCGGAGACCCTTGGGACATTTTGGACAATCTGTCCAATTCTTTCTCGACTTTTTTCTTTACCTCATCGGGAACCGTAAGCTTTGATAACTTTTCCTCATATTGCTCTATGTCCTCTGCATGTCCCTCTTTTTCGCCCAATTCCCTCTGTATTGCCTTTAGCTGTTCCCTCAGATAGTACTCTTTTTGGGATTTATCTATCTGCTTCCTTACCCGGGAGTTGATCTTCCTTTCAATTTCGAGTATTTCAAGTTCCCTGGTAAGTATTTCATAAATTTTTTCCATTCTCTCCTTTACTCCGAAAAGAGACAATATCTCCTGCTTCTCTGCTATTTTTATCGTAAGGTTGGAGGCCACCACATCTGCAAACCTCGATATGTCGTCCATATCAGATATTGTAATAAGGGTTTCCGGGGCAACCTTAGGGTTAGCCTTTATATACTCGTCAAATACCTCCAATACACTCCTCTTTAGAGCTTCTATCTCCAGATGCTTTGCACCCAGGATCTCCTCCTTCTCCTCTACGCTGACCAGAAAGAAGTTCTCCTCAGATATTATTTCTTTTATTTCAGCTCTCGAAATCCCTTCAACAAGCACTCTGATTGTATCTCCGGGAAGCTTTAACAGCTGCTTTATTTTTGAAATTGTGCCGACTTCATAAAAGTCCTCGGAGGCAGGCAGATCAGTACGGGCATCCTTCTGGGTGACAAGAAAAATCAACTGATCGTTTATCATTGCTTCTTCCAAAGCCCTTACTGATTTTTCTCTTCCAACGTCAAAATGCAAAACCATATACGGAAAAATATTTAAGCCCCTGAGAGGCAGCAAAGGTAACTTCTTGAAACTCTCTTTTTTTCTCCTCATTTTATCAACTCCTGTCATTCAATATGCAAATGCCAATAATGTTACTGCAGCCATATGTTTCACCACAGGCATCCGGGACATATCCGGAAGCCTTGGAATATCCCCATTCATATAATACGCCGAAGTTCCCTTTTATGTCCGTTATCATAGGAAGGCATATTCTGTATAGTCTAATACATTATAGCTTTATGGAAAGAATTTATCAATATATTACATGGGAATACATTTTTTATCCCCTATTGCCTGAATTGAGGGACTGTTGTTTATTGAAGAAGCAGTCAGCACATTAATTTCCGGAGGCTGTGGGGCTGTCAGCGTTTTTATTTCAGCCTGCCTTATGGAGGCTGAATTGACCGCCTCGGCAATATTGTCAAGCCTTATTACTTCAACATTATATGTATTGAATATCTCCTGCCAGTTTTCTTTTGGTATGAGAACCCTTTTGGCACCGGCATGAATGGCTGCTTCAATTTTGGGGATGATCCCCCCTACCGCCTTTATTTTCCCCCTTATGGATACCTCCCCCGTCATGGCCACCTTATTGTCAACATAGCTGTTAGTTATTGCAGAGTAGATGGCGACTGCTATCGTAACCCCAGCCGAAGGCCCATCTACGGGAGTGCCCCCGGGGAAATTCAGATGGATGTCATATTTGCTTGTGTCTATACCAAGGTATTTGTTGATCACGGTAATAACATTGTCTATAGAGGCCTTCGCCATGCTTTTTCTCTTGATGGTCCTACCATGTCCGGATCCAATTTCTTCTTCTTCCGCAATCCCTGTGACCACCAGCTTCCCTTCCCCCTCCTTTGCATTTACCGCAGTTGCCTCAACTTCCATCAACATCCCCATGTTTGGCCCGTATACTGCAAGTCCGTTGACGTAGCCGATCTGAGGCTCATCGTTAATTTTTCTTTCCGGCCTGGGATTATATTGACCGTTGCTTAAGACCCATTCTATATCGGCGACAGTGATTTTGCTCCTGTTTTCATTTATGTTCACACCAGCTGCAGTCTGTATGATATTTACGGCTTCTCTACCGTTTGTGGCATATCTTCCCACAAGGTCACAGACCCCTTCTTCACTCTCGAAGTTTATTTTTTTTAAGGCATTTTTTGTCACGGTTTTTATTTCGTCGGGGGTAAGGGACCTGAAAAATATCTCCAAACACCTTGAGCGCAGCGCAGGGGGAATAGACTCCGGTCCCCTGGTGGTTGCGCCTATCAGCCTGAAATCGGCAGGCAGACCGTTTTGAAAAATATCATGTATGTGGAAGGGTATATTTGTGTCTTCAGAACTGTAATATGCGCTTTCCAGAAAAACTATCCTGTCTTCCAGTATTTTTAGAAGCTTGTTCATCTGGATAGGGTGCAATTCTCCAATTTCATCTATAAATAGTATACCTCCGTGGGCCTTGGTCACGGCACCCATTTTGGGCTGAGGTATCCCGGCGATCCCCATAGCACCGGCACCTTGGTAAATAGGATCGTGAACAGAACCGATAAGGGGATCCGCTATACCCCTTTCATCAAATCTCACAGTAGTTGCGTCTACTTCAATGAACTTTGCATCCTGCCGGAAGGGGCAGCTGAATATCCTTTTGGCGTCCTCCAGAATCAATCTGGCCGCTGCAGTTTTCCCTACTCCCGGGGGGCCGTAAATGATGACATGCTGTGGGTTCGGGCTGCATATCGCAGCTCTGAGCGCTTTTATACCGTTTTTTTGGCCGATTATCTCTTTGAAATCGGAAGGCCTTGTAACCTCGGACAGCGGTTTTGTAAGGTGAATGCTCCTCATTTGCTGCAGCTTTTCCATTTCCTTTTTTGATTCTCTTTCAATAGTAACCTTGTTTCCTTGCTGGCTCCTCAGCATGTTTAAAAAGTAAATCCCTATAACAACAGCAAAAAAAAGCTGTATGATCATTATTAATTGTGTCATTGCGCCTTCCTCCCTTGTTATGCGAAGCATCAATAATATTATGGGATTGTAGCGGCGAAAGTATTCTATGAATCAAGGGTTATTTTATTATGTAGGGAAGTTATACTTTCCTATATAATAACAAAGGCGGCTGCGGCCGCATTTGCCGCCCATGTGCCTTTTCCGAACATAGTG
>CAYURW010000028.1:6201-28145 GCA_964447145.1 uncultured Clostridiaceae bacterium | reverse complement strand
ATGCGACGCAGCACTATATCATGCATACCCCCTATGGAGAATGAACAGTATATCGACGCACACGGGTTATGATTTTGAAAGGACCAATCTGCTCGTCTTTGGAAAAGTCCTAACGGTGCCAATGGGCCGTCCTTGGCCCGTGGCACCTAAGCCGGCGTCCTGCCGGCTTTACGTACTTTTCACCAAAGCCTTTGCAGGGGCCTGTTGCCAAAATCATAAAGTGTGCCCTTATATACTGTGCATCCTCCAGTGAGATGCTGATGTATCTTCCCCACGCAGTTGTTTGCATAATGTGTATCTTCTGAATGGTGCTGATATGTCAGGAGCATTTGCCTTTGTATAGCAGTGAGCACATATAAGCTTTGGGTAACAGAATCCTGCGAAGATGCGCAGAAAAATCCGTAGGATTTACGTGATGTAAATCCAGCACATACCAGTACGATGCTGGGTTTATGTGCGTTAGGGTTTTTCAAGTATCGAGCTGTGATTCTGTCCAATGCTTATACCGTGCGAGTCGCTATACAATGCTAATACTCCGTGAACACATCTGCATCTTTCAGGGGGTCTGCATACTGTGTATCCTCCAGCGGGGGATCCGAATACCAAGGCTGCGTCGCATTATCCCCCTGATACATATCGGAGCAGATATATAGAATATGCCGGGAACAACTAATTGAAATTTGAACACAACCTTTGCAATATTATATAAATTGAGGATAACATATTAGATATATGAAATATTTATATTTGTTGCCTATCCTATGATGAATAGTCTATGGCGCAGAGAAGAATAAATGTTTCACGTGAAACAAAGGAGAATAAATGATATATTTTGATAACGCAGCAACCACATTCCCAAAGCCGGAATCAGTATACCGGGCAGTGGACACTTGTCAAAGGTGCTTTTGCGCAAATCCCGGCAGAGGAGGGCACAAGCTCTCCCTTCAATCGGGCAGAGTAATTCTCGAGGCAAGAGAGCTGCTGTCGGAATTATTTAATTCGGAATCTCCCGAAAACATAGTTTTGACATGCAGCGCTACAGAGTCAATAAATCTGGCCCTTAAAGGCTTTCTAAAGAGGGGCGACCATGTTATCACAACGAGTATGGAGCACAACTCTGTAATGAGGCCTCTCAAAGCCCTTGAAAACGCAGGAATCAATACCACTATTGTACGGTGCAATGAATATGGGGAGATCGATATCGGAGATATAGAAAAGGAAATAAGGAAAGAAACGGTACTTATTGTATCCACCCATGCTTCCAATGTCGTTGGAACGATCCTGCCTATTACTGAAATAGGAAGTCTAGCGCAAAAATATGGACTGGAATTCCTGGTTGATGCATCCCAAACCGCCGGTATATGTGAGATTGATGTAAAAAAAATGAAAATAGGCATGCTTGCTTTTGCCGGACACAAGAGCCTTATGGGGCCGCAAGGCACAGGGGGACTGTATATAAGGAATGGACTCGACCTCAAACCCCTTATAGAAGGCGGAACAGGCAGCAGATCGGAGTCGTTGTATCAACCGGATATTCTGCCGGACCGCTATGAGAGCGGCACCCGCAATACACCGGGTATTGCAGGACTTTGCGCCGGGATTGAATTTGTTAAAGAAAAGGGAATCAATAATATCAGGTCCCACGAGCAAAAACTCGCAGCATATTTTATTGAGGGAGCCAAGGAAATAAAAAATATAAAGATTTATGGAACAAAGGATGCCGCCGGGCAAGCCCCGGTAGTATCTATAAATATAGGAGGCACCGGCTCATCGGATGTAAGTTGTATACTTGATCAAACCTTTGATATTGCAACAAGACCGGGACTCCACTGTGCTCCTGCAGCTCATAGAACATTAGGGACCTTAGAGCAGGGTACCGTCAGGTTCAGTTTTGGTTATTTCAACACAAAGGAGCAAATAGACTCCGCCCTTTCTGCAATAGGTCAGATTTTGGCAAAATTATAGTAAAATGGGGGATGGTTATGATAGACAATTTGTTGAAAAACTACAGCGCAGTAATAATAGTTGCTATTTCTGTATCAACGGTGATTCTATTAATGTGGAACATAGTACTGTCTGTAAGGCTTTCTGCCCTCGGGGGAAAATATAAAAAATTTATGCATAGCTCTTCTTCAAAAAACGTTGAAAATATGTTATTAGACCATATAGAAGATATCGAAAGTGCTGTAGAAAGAGTCAACATAATCAATGGAGATCTTATCAACGTAAAAAATCAAACCGATAGATGTATACAAAAATGTAATATTACGAGATACAATGCCTTTAATGATACAGGCAGTGACTTAAGTTATTCTATTGCAATGCTTGATAATTTTAACGACGGGGTTATAATCACCGGTCTTTACGGTAGAAATGAGTCAGTCACTTACGCCAAACCCATAAGCAAAGGAAAGTCGGTTTACCCTCTTTCTGTTGAAGAGGAATTAGTTCTAAACCGGAGTCTGAAAGGTACACAAATATAGAATAATAATTGCGCCTCCTTAGGATACTAAATGTAATACATTAAAAGTTTCTATGGAGGTGTTCTATATGGTAATTGCTGTACAGGAAGGGTTGGAAAGTATCGGGGATACATTGAGAGAACTGGGGCATGAAGTGTTCAGCATTGGAGAAAACAGGATTGCCGATGCGATCCTGTATAAAGATGCCGATGCGTATTCTTATTTGAATTTTAACAGTATTGCTTCGCCGGAATCAGCAACCATCAGTGGAAATACAGGGTATGGCGCCCTATTAATAAATGCAGCAAACAAATCAGTGGAAGATATAGTACACATACTGGAGAAAAGGGTGTATAGCCCGCTTCTGTGATTAAGCAATGCGGTGAAGTCGTATTTCAATCAGCTGTATACCGGCATATTCTATATAGGCATACCGAAAGGGCAATATTCGCATTTTTAACCAGTATTTTTGAATCTATGCTATAATGTATTTGAAATGGGGGTCATGAAAATGTGGCATCCGGAAATATGTGATAAGATATTATTTATTTCAATGGTATGCTCTTCTTTCTTTATAATACTATATAACATAAGCGTTAATAAAACAGCATTGTCCCTTAAGTCGTTAGGCCTGGTGTTTATTGTACCCTTTGGTCTTTGCTGTTCAATATTCGTTTTTACTGCAGATACCTCGCTATGTCTTATGTTGTCCCTTTCAGAGCTTTGCCTGTCTGTGGGCATCTTTCTTGTTTTGCTGTTACCTGGCAATCCAGGGAATTATAGAGGGAAAGCATTTATTATTTCCTCTATTACCGTTGCGTTAGCATTATACATAATAAAGTCTGAAACCTTCATATATTATTCATTGTCAGCAAATGTACGCAACATCATTACCGCAGTATTCATTGCTGCAGCCGTATATGCAAATGGCAGGATGACCAGAGATCAGAAACTGTTGACCCCATTGTCGTTATGGCTTATAAGCATATTGCTCGGTTTTTTTGCGGACAAGCAATATGTGAAGGAAGCAGTCGTTTTGACTAAACTGGGTGTCTATATCTCCTTTTCATATTACTTCTACAAAGCAATCAATAGCGAGTATATCAAAAAAATAAATGAATCAAAAGAACTTGCAGAGAATATGGAGCGCTCCCTTAATAAGGAAGTGAAAAGAAGGGTCCTGGAGATTGAGAGATCAAACGAAAGGCTCCTGCAAATTTCAAAAACTGATTTACTTACAGGTTCCTACAATAAAGCTACAATACTGAATATTATTGAAAGGCTGGTAAGCAATAAAAGAGTCGAGGTCTTTTCGATTCTGATGTTTGACATAGACAATTTTAAGACAATAAACGATTCATATGGCCATATTACAGGGGATCTTTGCCTTAAGACATTGGGCAACATTGCCTCTGGCAATATTAGGGAGGTGGATCACCTTGGAAGGTATGGAGGGGATGAATTTATAATCGTTCTTCCGAATTTGCCAGGAAATGAGGCGAGATTTGTTGCTGAGAGATTTAGAAAAAAGGTAAGCGAGACCGATAACCCGAAGTTTACTGTGTCTATTGGGATTGCGACCTATCCTGATAATGGGGAGACTGTTAAGGATTTGATATCGGCTGCAGACAGGGGGTTGTATAACGCAAAGAAAAAAGGCAAAAACTCTGTTTCCCAGGCATTACAATTCTAACTGTTTAATCGCTGGATCTATCCGAGGCTGTATCATCGGCAGGGGATTGGCATTTGCCGCAAAAGGCAGGGGCCGTCCTGGCGGATGATATTTTTGTTATCGCAGGGATTGGGATTTGACGGTTTGGGACTATTGTATCAACTGAGGCAGAGGCTCTATTCAATTTCCACATGTTGTATTTTATGCCATTCGCAATAAGATTTGCCATATTCATAACTATACTAAGCCTTGTATTCTGAAGTATCATTATTTCCATAAATCCACCCACATTCACAATACCTGTTATGTTAATATGGCCTACTGCCGGAAGACTTTTATTCACACCGGACCCAGGAGATAGCGGACCCTCCTTTATATTTATAAACCCGATCCTCTCCAGCCTTCCTAGACATGCATCTATTGCAATTATAAAAGGATTCTCATAATTGCGGAACAATTCCATACATTCACAGAGATTCTTGGCATGGATCGGTTCGTCTAATGTTCCGTACACGTGCACATTATCATACTTCATATCTTTTACTTTGTACCCTATTAAAGGGCCGAGGCAATCCCCGGTAGCCCTATCTGTTCCAATGCATACTATCACTATATCGCTGTAGCTCTTTTCATAGAATCTGTCCATGCATTCTTCAAGGTAATTACAAAAATACGAAAAAGAATAGGGTTTATTTATATCAATTGTGCGTTCAAATTTTGTCTTCATTCTTATTACCTCTTTAAAATATATGCACATTAAGTATCAATCAGACAAAAGTATACACATAAAGTATTACCCAAATGTAGCGACTAAATTCAGAGTATTTTAATTAGCAAGGTGTAGTATTAAAGCTTTTACTGTATAATTATGTTATCCTATAATATATATGTCCTAAAATAGATTTCTGCTACCTTGATTTTCTTTGAGTTGAACCAAATATACATTAATGTGAAGCATAGAATAACTC
The DNA here is from genome assembly GCA_964447145.1 of uncultured Clostridiaceae bacterium. Taxonomy (GTDB): domain Bacteria; phylum Bacillota; class Clostridia; order Lutisporales; family Lutisporaceae; genus BRH-c25. The sequence continues at coordinate 23,043 of CAYURW010000028.1, read as the reverse complement.
GTATATACTAAGTGAGGTGCTGGACTTGGCCAGGGAAAAGCCAAAAAGAAGAGCAGTCTTCATTTTTCTATTAATTGCATTATCTATAGTTGCTTTTATGCTTTTTATAAATAGCAGAACGGCAAAAAAATCTACTCATGTTGTTGAAGGCAGAAGGAAGCTTGTAGTAACAGGGGAAGTAGAGGCTATGTCCAAAAGCAGCAGCCTTGTCTATTGTGCAAAGGATCTTTTGATAGAGGCTGAAGGTGAAAATGTCAGGGCAAAGAATGTATCAGGGAATATTATATGGAGCCAGAAGCTGCCCCGCAACATTGTCAGGATGGCAGACACGGGACAGAATATCGCGATAATTGATTCCTCCAACAATACATACTATTTTTCGCTGCAGGGGAAAATGCTTTGGACACATAAATCTGACTACAATATTATAGATGTATTTTCAGACCCAAATGGGAGTATCCTGCTGGAATATAGGGGGATAACCGGCAGCCATGCTGAAATATTTGCAGCGGACGGAAGTAAGATTGGGTACATATTGGTCGAGGATTCACACATATTATCATTTTCCGCTGGCGATGACGTATTTTTCATATCAGTGCTGGATACATCCTCGGACACAATAAAGACAAAAATAATCTCTTATAACTTAAAGGGTGATATTCTTTGGGCCCATAATTTTGACAAAACGGTTATCTCCGGACTTATATACGGTAAAGACAGCAAATTGATAGCAATAGGAGAAAACAGCATATATTTGTATAAGGATGATGGCAGTCTGCAGCAGGAAATAAAAATCGAAGGGAAAGTCACCAATATATCCGGAAACAGATATCTTATTGCGGCGGCTCTTAGCAACAAAGGAAAACAATACGCAACATGCTACGATTCAAGCCTTCGGGAGCAGGGCAATTTTGAATTAAAGGGCTCTCCTATGGGGATATTTCCTTTTAAGAATAGTTTTATCATATATTACAATGATGAATTGATGGTTATCCAAAAGGGGGAGCTTATTGCCAGGCATAAGTCCAATATAGACATTGCCAGAGCTTATATGACTCCGGATAATAAGATATATATAGTATCAAACAGAAAACTCCAGCAACTGGAGTATGAAAAATAATATCCCTTCATTAAATTCAGGAGGTTACTTATGAACTGGATAGACTACTGCATAATCATAATAATGATCCTCGGTGTTGCAATCGGCTTTAAAAAGGGGCTGCTAAAATCCATTTACAGCATCATATGCCTTTTGATCTCCATTATTATTGCAAAAAGCTATTATAAGACTTTAACGGTATTCCTGGTTAAAAACACTCCATTGGAAGAAAAGGTCATAGGATTTTTATCAGAGAAGGCTTTTTTAAGAAAGATGCTATTAATTCCCCTTGGGAAAAGCCCCGTTTTTTCTTTTAGCGAAAATTTCTTCAGCGATATAAATACATTTGCCGCCATGTTAGTAATTAACGCAATATCAATACTGGCTATTTTTCTGGCAGCAAGGCTCATCCTTGGGATTGCAGAGGACTTTCTGTCAGATGCAGTTGAAATCCCGGGGGTTAGGGAAGTAAATAGAATCGGAGGGGCAATCATAGGCCTCGGTAAAAATGTGATCCTAATAATGCTGGTATTTACGGTAATGACACCTATATCCGCAATGAGGCCCTTTTCCGGCATAATGGGAGAAATAAGGTCCTCAGTCCTTGCAGGATACTTCTATGATTATAACTTTATACTAAGTTGGATATGGACAGCGGCTCTTGATTGGTTGAACAAATAAGGCAGCGGTCAGTTAGACTGTCCGCTGCCTGCAATATACTGCACAGATCTGCAATTTACAAATTTGAAATATTTATTGAAGCATTCGATGTATTGGCAGTGATTAGCATTTTGTCTGAGGCAGTATCGTAGTTCTCGCTCTTTATTTGTATGCTGCTTTGCATACCTGCATTAACACTATCTTTGTAAGTCAGGTTTGTCAGGCTAACAGAGATATCATCTATAGTAGTGTGTGCGTCCACCATATATTCAAGGCCCTCGGTTCCGGTAATCCCGATGTCAATTTTTCCATTTGTAGTGCTGAGGGTATAATTTGAGATCAGAGAATCCCCTTCGCGGGAGGAGCGCACAATTATTGCTGAATTGCTGGTCTTCGCATCTATATTGTCCAAATGGCAATCCTCAATTTCAATCCTGGAATTTGAGGTTCTGATGTTTGCTGTTCTTGCAGAGGTTTTGTCCAGTAGGACTTTTTCGTTGTCGGTAAATATTTCGATTTTTTCTGCCTTGCATTTTGTAAGGGATACTTTTCCGTTTGTTGTGCTGCAATCAATAGCATTGACATCAACGTTTGAGATTTCACATTTTGCATTATTTGTGGTAAGGTCTAATTCATTAACAGCCTTTGGCAGCTTTAGCTCTATTCTCCCCCAGGTCTTTCCGGGAAATTCAGGTAAAAGCCGCAGCCCGTCTTCTTCCGTTATTGCCTTGAAATATTCGTCCACAGATAACTGAGGAACAGCCGAATTCACAGATATACTTACCTCCACATCCTTTGTATCACCGGGAATTGCCTTTATCGAGAAATTGCTCGTCTTAAGGTATACATTACCTCCCTCAGGAATAGGATAAGTGTAGCTGCTGCTGTACTTATACCTGTCATGGCCGGTCTCAAAAAAACTGTTCAGCTGCCATGTGAATGCATCTGCGAATTTTGAAGCCGATTCAGCGATTTCCTGTCCCAGGCCTTCCATTTTTCTGGCAAATTCCTCTGCAAATTTTTCTGTGCCGCTTTCAATTTTTTCAGCATTAATATTCTCACCGATATGTTCTGCCAATCTGCCTGCTTTTTCACCGAAGGACTCGGCAAATTTTGTGGCTTTTTCGCTGAATTTATTGAGTTTTTCGTCAATCTTTATCTCGTTAAGTTTTGCGGAGATCTCGTCCCGGAGCTCATTTATCCTCGAACTGGAGGGGGGCGTATCAGTGCTGCTGTGCTCCAGTGCTTCAAGGAGTTTTACCGCATCATCGGTTGTAATTTTGCCTTCTTTGAGCATATTAAGTATTAATAATTTTTCTTCCATAAATCTTCCCCCTATTCATTCATTAACCGGATGGCCTCTTCAGGTGTAATTTCACCCTTATTAAGCCTTTCCAGAATTTCTTTCTTGTCACCAGCCACCGTGCCCTGGTTCTTATAACCCAATGCCGAAATCAGAGAATCCAGTTTGCCTTTTACGGTTGGATAGGATATTCCCAATTCTTTTTCAATCTCTTTAATATTACCCCTGTTTTTTATGAATATTTCTGCAAATTCCTTGTACTCCTGAGGTAATGTGCAGAATTTGCAGGGCTTGAAATGTCCTCGTATTGTGCTTCTGCATGAATTACAGGAAAATTCGGAAATTTCCACCTGACCGCCGCATATCGGGCACTGCCCTAAAGTATTTTTTTTCATAAACACACCGCCTTTGCACATGTCAATATATGCTAATTATATAGCATATATTAATATTGTCAATAGCAATATTAATAATATTAATTACTATGCTGCGAGTTGTTATTAATATTTATTGTATGCATTAATATAATTAATATTAAACATAACTTGGAATTTAAGGGGAGAAGCATTCACTTCAACCTAAAGAGAATCAAGGGAACATAAATCCCAAATATTGAGTTTAATAGTCCCATACTCGAAATTGTGTACAAAACTTAGGAAAATTGTAATTATTCACTATCCTACTTCCATCTATTTCAATCATTACTTCACACTTTCTAAAATTATTCAATAATTTATAGAATATGCCAAAGGGTTTGTGCAATTATTAGATAAGCTGTTTTCCGCAAATTCCATTAGTTTTCCAGAGCAAAATTATATAACTTCCCAAATAATAACAAATACATCTATCGGCGAATTTGATGCCCTTGGCCCTTTCCCGAAGAAAATTCTGGCGCATGAGTTTAATTAAGGTATTTCATATTATAAGAAATTAAAATTCCACACAATACTCCTATAACAATATGAAATATGTTTAGTGCAAAACATATATATTTTGATTTTAATTAATGCTATAATCAAATAATGGGCATTCGCTTATGCTGCTGCATAATCCGGAAGCATCTACAGTTCCGCTTATGCTGCTGCATAATCCGGAAGCATCAGTACAAAATCACAATACTGAGTCGCCGGTATACAGCTAACTAAAAATATGATACAATCTCCGGCATACTTCACAAATCAAGGTAGCAGAAATCTGTTTCAGCGATGCTTAAACAGATTATATATAGCGGATGTCAATCTAAAAATGTATAGGAGGAGTAATTATGAAAAAGATAGATGCAAGAGGCCTTATCTGCCCTCAGCCTGTGATACTTACAAAAAAAGCCCTTGAAGAAATTGCAGAGGGCGAGATAGAAGTTACAGTAGATAATAATACAGCAAAGGAAAACATATTCCGCCTAGCTGGAAACATGAATTATGCGCATGAAGCATCAGAGGAAGGCGGACTCTATCACATAAAAATAGAAAAACGCAAAGGTCCGGCTGGAATGAAAGAAGAGGAGGAATCTATCGTAATATCTGTGACTTCAGACAAACTTGGGGAAGGGGCAGAAGAGCTTGGGAGGATCCTTATGAAAAGCTATACCTATGCACTTTCAGAAGTGACTCCGCTACCAAAGGCAGTTTTGTTTTTGAATAGCGGCGTCATGTTGACCTCTGAAGGGTCCGAGGCATTAGAAAACATCAAAAAACTTGAAAATCTGGGAGTAGAAATTGTCAGCTGTGGCACATGCCTGGATTTTTACGGGTTGAAAGAAAAATTACAGGTGGGTATTGTCGGGAATATGTACTCCATTATCGAAAAGATGAATACAGCAAATAAAGTGATAAGCATTGGATAAGCAGTACTCTGTTATATATTTTGCAATAAACATTTTACATAGAAACCCAGATAAAAAAACATGTTCCTTGATTTGACAGGTTGCATAATTCTTCCTTAAAATATCTTTTATGCAACCTATATATTATAAGGTACAGTAAAAAAATATTATGGGAGAGGGTAATATGTACTATCCCAAAGAATTCAACCTGGGAGACGTTGTAGAAACAAAAAAACAGCATCCCTGCGGCAGCAGCCAATGGGAGGTCATAAGGGTTGGGGCGGATTTTAAGATCAAATGCATGGGCTGCGGCAGGATAGTAATGTTGGCGAGGCCCAAGTTTGAAAAATCTGTAAAAAAAGTAATAAGCAGCATACCCAATGAAAAAAACGAATAGTTGATAATAATTCCATAGAGTGCTATAATAAATAATTGCGTAAATATCCTCGCTCTGCAATATCCGGGCAGGGCCGTTAGTCCGTGGGGAGGAGGTGAATTTAATGAATAGATATGAAACCATATATATTATCAGGCCAACCGTTGATGAAGAAGGAATAAAAGCCCTTCAGGAAAAGTTCAAAGCAATTATTGAAGCTGACGGAGAAATGGAAACTATAGACGAATGGGGCAAAAGAAAGCTGGCTTATCTTATTGACGATATCGGAGAAGGGTACTATATATATATGAAGTACAAGGCAGCGCAGGCTGTGCCGAAAGAGCTGGACAGAGTATTCGGCATTACTGAAGAGATACTGAGGCACATGATAATAAAAATAGAAGAGTAACAGGAAGAAAAAAAATTAAGGGTGTGATTATGTTGAATAAAGTCGTGCTTGTGGGTAGATTGACCAAGGACCCCGAAATCAGATATACGGCAGATAATCAAACACCAATAGCGAAATTTACTATTGCAGTCGACCGGATCTTCAAAAAAGAAGGTCAGCCGTCGGCAGATTTTATCCCCATTGTAGTATTTGGAAAATCTGCGGACAATTGCGGCAAGTATATTAGAAAAGGCAGGCTTGTTGCTGTGTCGGGAAGGCTGCAGACAAGAAATTGGGATGATCAGGAAGGGAAAAGGCATTATATTACCGAGGTAATTGCGGATGAGGTCAATTTCCTTGACAGGGGTTCTGACGCAAGAAGCCAGGGTAATGAGGGCCAGCCTGATTCGGATTACGGTGAGTTCCAGCCTATGGAGGAAGAGGATGACCTCCCCTTTTAGAGGATTGGCGCAAAACATACAGATAGGAGGGAAAAACATTGAATAACAGGCGTGGCGGCGGTGAAAGAACCGGCGGCGGCGGAAAAATGAGAAAGCCCAAGAAAAAAGTTTGCAACTTTTGTATAGATAAAGTAGAGAATATAGATTACAAAGATGTAAATAAGCTGAGAAGATTCATCTCCGAAAGGGGAAAAATAATTCCGAGAAGAATTTCCGGGAATTGTGCAAAACATCAAAGGCAGCTTACAATAGCAATAAAGAGGGCAAGGAATATAGCCTTCTTACCCTTTACAACAGACTGATAATAGCAAAACCCGAAGGTTTTTTCTGCCTTTGGGTTTTTCATTTTCAAGGTATGGAATTTTTTAATAAAGCCTCCTGGGAAGGGATTAACTGAAGGTTGTCGAATAATAAAACAGATTAGGCTGTGCTATATGAGACCCCTGCAAGGTATTTTGATTCGTTGTCTGCCAATGGTAAATATGATAATATTAAATAAGCTTCCCATGCAGGATTCGACCAAGTTTTCACAAGGATAGGTTTATAATGTATATAATACCTATAACTTTTACGGGAGAATAATGCAATGGGGGGATACGCTTGCAGAATCAAGAGACAGATATTACAAAAAATATTAAAGTAATAGAATTTCTAAAAAGTGAGTTGCTGACCACGGTTGCCTCGCTGTATCAAGGACTGCTCAAAGGGTCCAGGGTAGGGCAGGAGGTCATACAGGACGCACTGGCAAACCTTGTCATGGTCACATATCTACTGGGAAAAAGACTTGGAGTTTCTTATTCACTGATAGATTACAGAATACTGGAAAAAATCAGGATAGGGTTGCTGGAGGAACACGTAACCGAGAAATGGTACGGCGATTTGACTGATCTCGGCGAATATTTGAAAAAGAAGAAGGGCTAAAAACACACATGAAGAATATGCAAACAAAGGCACTGGTGGAGGGTGCCATTTTCGCAGGGGTCACTGCGATTTTGGGGATAATGTATTACTATATGCAATACCTGGGGATATTGGCTATGGTTTGGCCTGTGCCTGTAATAATAGTGGGTTACAGAAACGGAATAAAGGCCAGCATATTGTCTGCGCTTTCTGCAGGCCTTATTGTTTCACTGGTGACTCAGCCCCTGGTTGGAGTGGGGCTTTTGGCCGGCTTTGGGCTTCCCGGTGTTTTGATGGGTTTTATGATCAAGAAAAAAATAAACCCTCATACGATCATACTGTTATGCGGACTGGTTTTGTCGGTCACTATGGTGGTGGAGCTTGTAATTTCGCTGAAGGCTGTAGGGGTTAGCATACCTGATTTTATCGCAGGCATTGAGTCTTCCTTTAATCAGCAGATAGAGATGACCATGGACATATATAAGAAATTTGCCGCTTCCGAAAAGGACCTGCAGCTGATGAAGGACAATCTGGAGCAGGCCGCCGGGGTGATGAGGCTGATATTTCCTTCCTCACTGGTGCTTTCGGGGTTGATATTTGCATTTATTGACTATAAGCTTACAAGGATAATATTAAAAAGAGTAGGCCACACGATACCTGAAATAGTGAAGTTTTCAATGTGGAGACCTGCCGGGACATATTCCTTCATATTGCTCGGTCTGGTTATTTTTGCAGTCGCAGTTCCGTATCTCAAGATCTCTGAACTGACTGTAGCCGCCTTGAATGTCAATACCTTCCTAATGATGGTTTTTACTGTCATCGGGATGTCGGTAGTTGTTTATTTTATAGGGGTTTATGGAGACAGAAGCGGGATTCCCAGGGCCCTCCGGAGGGTAATTGTTATTATTGCCATACTTCTTTTTATGAGGATCATAGCCCTTGTCGGCGTATTGGATCTGGCATTTAATTTCAGAAAAATAGGACCGGAAAGATCCGGCGGAGGTATATAATGAAAACGGGCAAATTTTCCGACATACTGAAGCCTGATGTAAGCATATCCCTATGGATACTGGCTGTTGCGATGATAATCATATTTTATTACAATACGTATCTGGGTGTCGCAGGGGCATTTCTTCTGGGATATCTTGTCTATCATAATCGCAAGGCGGCAAGCAAGAAAAAGGAAGAACTCAGGCTGTACATAGAGAATTTATCGGAAAACGTAGACACAGCAACAAAAAATGCAATCTTGAACCTTCCGTTTCCTTTGGTTATAATTGACGACCAAGGGGTAATTAGCTGGTACAATACGAATTTTTTAAATATATTCGAAGGGGAGTACATACTTAACAAAAAGTTGTCTTCCCTGATTAGCGGTGTGGATATAGGCAAGGTCCTGAAGAACAAAAAGGACGGATTTAAGAATATAAATATAAAGGACCGATATTATGACATATACTGCAATTTAATTGAATTCAGCGAGAACAACGAGGACAAAAGCAATATAATAATGTACCTGGTGGACAAGACAGAATTCATTGGCCTTAGAAATAGATACAACGAAGAAAAGTCAGTAGCTGTTCTTTTGCAGGTCGACAATATAGAAGAAGTGCTAAAGGAGACGGAGGAGGTGGCAAGGCCTGTTCTGGCAGCAGAGGTGGATAGGAGAATAAGTGCATGGGCTGCACTTAACAATGCCTCCATCCAAAAATATTCAAACGGCGAATACATGATCAACTTTAGCCAAAAGCAGCTAAAAGCAATTGAAGAGAAAAGGTTTGACATATTGGACAGCATCAGGGAAATAAGCTCCGGCAACAGGATACCCGTTACATTGAGCATAGGGGTAGGGGTCAATGGCCAGAATCATGCGGAACTCCAAAAGGCCAGCATCAGCGCAATGGATATTGCCTTGGGCAGGGGTGGAGATCAGGCGGTTGTCAAAGATAATGAGAAGCTTTCCTTCTATGGGGGCAAGACAAAGGCTGTAGAAAAGCGCACAAGGGTAAAAGCAAGAGTAATAGCCTATGCATTGAGGCAGCTCATTGAGCAATCCGACGACATAATTGTCATGGGCCATGAAATGCCCGACCTTGATTGTATGGGATCTGCACTGGGAATATACCGCTGCTGCAGGAACCTCAACAAAGAAGTTAATATTGTGCTTAACGGAATAAACGCAAGTATAGAAAACTTATGGGCAGAGCTGCAGGAGGATAACGAGTATGCGGACGTATTTGTCAATCCCCAGGAAGCCCTTCAAAAATGTGGCTTAAATACATTATTGGTAGTAGTGGATGTACACAGACCCGCATTTACGGTGCAAAGGCAGCTTTTGGACAAAGCCGAGAAAATCGCAATAATTGACCATCACAGAAGAGGGACCGAGTTTATTGAAGATGCGGTCATTGCATATATAGAGCCCTATGCATCATCAACAAGTGAACTGGTCACGGAGCTTTTGCAATATATGTTTGAAAAGCCAAAAATAAAGCAAATAGAAGCGGAAGCTTTGCTTGCCGGTATTTTTATCGACACAAAGAATTTCTCCTTCCAGACGGGGGTAAGGACTTTTGAAGCAGCATCCTACCTAAGAAAAATCGGAGCGGACACTACGTTGACGAAGCAGCTTTTTCAAGACGATATGTCAACTTTTCTCACTAGGGCGGAGGTGGTCAAGTCGGCACAAATATGCAAGGGCAATATAGCGATTTCCACTATACCGGAAAAAGCTAAAAATCCGGCTTTGGTTGCAGCCCAAGCTGCAGATGAGCTTCTTAATATCAGGGGGATAAATGCTTCCTTTGTACTGTCTTCCGTGGAAAATGACATTTTTATTAGCGGAAGATCCCTGGGAGACATCAATGTACAGGTCGTACTGGAGAAGCTTGGGGGAGGAGGACACCTTACGGTAGCCGGGGCGCAGCTCCCGGGGCTGTCTATGAAGGCAGCCGTCAGCCTGTTGAAAAAAGCTATAGACGAATATCTTAAGGAGGGCGAGAAGCAATGAAGGTTGTACTTTTGCAGGATGTAAAAAACCTGGGGAAGAAGGACCAGCTGGTCAATACCAGTGACGGCTATGCCAGAAACTTTCTATTTCCGAGGAAGCTCGCAGTAGAAGCCACTCCGGGCAAACTGAAAGAAATTGAGGGTAAGAAGGAGACGGAACAGAAAAAGAAGGAAAAGGAACTGCAAGGGGCAAAGGAGCTTGCCGAAAGACTGGGCAAATCTGAAATAGAGTTTAGGACAAAGGCCGGGGAAAACGGCAAACTGTTCGGTTCCATAACAGGCAAGGATATAGCCGATGCAATAAAATCACAGCTCAATATTGAGGTGGACAAGAGAAAAGTTGTACTCCAGGAGGCTATTAAAACACTGGGAAAACACCAGGTAGAAATCAAGGTCTACCCGGAGATCTCAGCAAAGATCAATGTGAAGGTAGCAGAGGAATAGGGAGGAGTATCGAAGGTGGCTCACAATCATAGCAGTATTCGCAGCAAAAACGCATCAATTGAAGTACTCGTTGACTTTGCAAAAAAATTATATTCAAATGACAAGACAAAAAAACTTGACAGCATCACAGACGACAGGGAAAAGGTCTACATTTTGCATGAAATAGTGTCCGGGAAGTCAAAAACCGGGCAGGTATCGGAAAACAAGCTGGAAGTTCTGATCGAAGATATTAAGGACAAGCTCTCCGATACAGCGGCAAAAAGGTATATAGAAGAGGGAATAAAAAGAGAAATAATTAAGCGTATGGAGGTAAGGGAAAAGGAATACCTTGACGAAATGAAGCTGCAGGTCATAAAAAGGCATACCGGAATAGAGAATGCATCCACCCTTAAGAAATATGCGGACCTGGAACGCATGAAGCAAATTAAGCTGTCAAAATCAATAAATGATGTTATGCGTCCCAAGAAAAAGGAAGAAATCATAGGCCAGCAGGACTCTGTCAGCGCTTTGATATCCAAAATCGCCTCTCCCTTTCCCCAGCACGTAATATTGTACGGGCCTCCGGGGGTAGGGAAAACCACCGCAGCCAGGCTTGCCCTTCAAATTGCACAGGAAGCGGATCATACACCCTTTGGCAGCAATGCCAAATTTGTGGAGGTTGATGCAACGACACTTAGATGGGATCCCAAAGAATCCATCAATCCACTTTTGGGTTCGGTTCATGACCCGATTTTTCAGGGAGCCAACAGGGAGTTTGCCGAAATGGGGGTCCCGGAGCCAAAGACGGGCCTGGTCACGGAAGCCCACGGGGGAGTGCTTTTTATTGATGAAATAGGCGAATTGGATATAATGCTCCAGAGCAAGCTGCTCAAAGTGCTTGAAGATAAAAGGGTAAAATTTGACTCCTCCTATTATGATATAAATAACGAAAATATACCGCAGTATATAAGGCTTTTGTTTGAAGAAGGGGCTCCTGCCGACTTTGTCCTGATTGGGGCAACAACAAGATCCCCTCAGGAGATAACCCCGGCTCTCCGTTCCCGCTGTGCGGAGGTGTTTTTTAACCCCCTCAGCGGATCGGATATAACCAGAATTATAATGAATGCGGCCGGGAAGCTTGGAGCGGACATCAGCCCTGAGGGAGCGGAATTGATAAGCAGCTATACCTATGAGGCAAGAAAAGCAATAAGCATACTTGCGGACTGCTACAGCAGCATGATGAACCGCAGCAGCGACGAAGACGTTAGAATATCTGTTGATTGCATAAAAGATGTGATTGGTAAAGGAAGGCTCATACCTCTCAATATAAAGAGGGCGAGAAACACAAACGAGATCGGAAGGATAAACGGCCTCGGGGTAAACGGCTTTATCGGGAATGTCATTGAACTGGAAGCAGTCTGCTTCGAAAGGGAAGACGAATCGGGAAGCGTAAGGTTCAATGAGACGGCCGGCACAATGACAAAGGATTCACTTTTTAATGCCCTTTCTGTAGTAAGGGAAATTACGGACAGGAATATCAACAAATATGATATTCACGTAAACTGCATAGGCGGCGGGAAGGTTGACGGGCCTTCAGCGGGGGCTGCAATAACCTGCCTTGTGTATTCAATGGTAATGAAATGCCCCATAAGACAGGATACGTGCATTACGGGGGAAATATCCATAAGGGGCTGCATCAAGGGGGTAGGCGGCATTGTCGAAAAGGTGACAGGGGCCAAAAGGGCGGGATTTGACAATGTGATAATTCCTGAAGAGAACAGGGATGAAGTTAAGGGGATCAATGGAATAAATATTGTATATGCCGGCAATATTCAAGAGGTACTCAGCTTTATGCTTGAGGAGGAAAAGGATCGGCAGGCAAACTCATAGTATTTTGGGAGTGAGTGAAATGAATGATACCATACAGAGGATACCGCCTAATAATGTGGAAGCCGAACAATCGGTCTTAGGAGCCATGCTTCTGGACAAGGAAGCAATATCCGCAGCCACTGAGGTAATTTGCGGAGAGGATTTTTACAGGGAAGCCCATAAGGAGATATTCGAGGCAATTGTAGACATATACAATAGAGGGGAACCTGCAGACCTTATTACCCTTACCGAAAAGCTCAGGACCAGGAACACTCTGGATTCTGTCGGGGGGATAACCTTCTTGACTAATCTTATGGATGCGGTCCCGACTACCCATAATGTCAGGTATTATGCAAAAATTGTTGAAGACAAGTCCCTTCTGAGAAGGCTGATCAAGTCCTCCGGGGATATAATCCAGAAAAGTTATGAGGCTTCGGAGGATATAGGAGAAATTATAGATGCCGCAGAAAAGGGCATATTCAATATTTCTCTGAATCGGTCCACCAAGGGTTTTGTTCATGTAAAGGATATACTTAGCACCAATTTTGACAGAATAGAAAAGCTGTACCTTAATAAGGGGAAAATAACGGGGGTGCCTACAGGATTTTCGGATCTGGACGGCAAGCTCTCGGGATTGCAGAATTCTGAGCTTATACTTATTGCCGCAAGACCTTCCATGGGAAAATCCTCTTTTATGATGAACATAGTCCAGCATGCTTCTGTCAGGGAAAAAATCACGACCGCAATATTCAGCCTTGAAATGTCCAAGGAGCAGCTTACCCAAAGGCTGCTGTGCGCAGAGGCCCTTATTGACGCCCATCGCCTTAGGATCGGTGATATTAATGATGATGAATGGGTAAAGCTTGCCAGGGCAATGGGCCCCATATCCGAAGCACCGGTTTTTATAGATGATACCCCCGCAATATCAATAACCGAAATGAGGGCAAAATGCAGGAGGCTCAAGATAGAGCAGAATTTGGGGCTTATTGTTATCGACTATCTCCAGCTTATGCAGGGAAACACAAGATCCGAAAACAGGCAGCAGGAGATATCCGAGATATCAAGATCTCTGAAGGCATTGGCAAGAGAAATCGATGTTCCCGTAGTGGCATTATCCCAGCTTTCCCGTGCACCGGAAATGAGAGCAGACCACAGGCCGGTGCTCTCGGATCTGAGAGAATCCGGTGCAATAGAGCAGGATGCAGATGTTGTAATGTTTTTGTACAGAGATGAATACTATCATACAGATACGGATAAAAAGAATATTGGCGAGGTCAATATAGCCAAACAAAGGAACGGCCCCACCGGAACCATCGAACTGGTCTGGCTGGGACAGTTCACAAAGTTTGTGAGCAAAGAAAAGCATATGAGTTAATTTACATAACTTTAGAAATTTTTTATGTCATTGGGGCTTTCCTTGTATATTGCAGGAGGCTCCTTGCTTTCCAATCCGAAATTTCAAATTTCCCTGTGGATAACCTGTGGGTATTGTGCACAACCAAATTGCATTATTAACATAAATCAGACAAAAATTATATGAATAATGGTATTTATATTGGAACGGGCGGCTTTGCACTAATAACCGAACATATGTGCATATCTCTGTGGATAATGTGGATAATGTGAATCAGAATTTTCTGAACACGGTGGATTCCAGGGCATATTAGGTATTTACGCACTTAAGAAATTAAAGTATATTAATATAAAGGAGCATTTGCACAAAATTAGGATCATCCTTGCTATTTTGAGAAGGAGTCAGTGTTGAGTGCATTACTCATGAGATGAGAGCATAGGCAGTTGGAATATATATAATGAAGAAGGGGGTGTTTTTGTGGAAAAAGAATATATGGAGCGAATTAATTTTCTAAAAAATCGAGTTGTCAATGTAAAGCCGGAAATGGATCTGGAGAATGCCAGAATACTTACAAAAAGTTTTATAGAGACTGCAGGGGAACCATTAGCCATACAAAAGGCAAAAGCATTCCGAAGGCAATGCAAAGAAAAGACGGTGAAGATCTGGGACAGGGAGCTTATCGTTGGCTGTTCGGGGAGCAAAATGCGCGGGGGAATATTATGTGCGGACACCTGCTGGTCTATTTTGGACGATGAGATAGAAACAATAAGCAGCAGGAAATATGACCCCTTCTATTTGACCCCCGAGGACAGAAAAATATTTGAGGAAGAAATAAAGCCATTCTGGAAAGGCCGTTCAAGCTACGAAGCATGGCTCAGGCAAATTCCGGAGGACACAAAAGAGCTTAGGGATAACGGTGTAGTATATATTGACCGTAAGGCCGTCAGGGGCTGGGGAGAGACGACCGCCGGGTACAGTCGGATCATCGGGGAAGGTATTATAGGGATACGAAAGGATATCGAGGAAAGAAAAGCAAAATTGGATCTGACCGTGCCGGGAGACTACGAAAAGCACCGCTATCTTGAAGCAATGCTTATCTCAGCGGAAGGGATAGAAATTCTGGCGGAGCGGTATGCCGTGGAAGCTGAAAGGCTTGCCTCCCTCGAAGGAGATACCGAAAGGAAAAAAGAGCTGGAGGAAATTGCAGAGGCTTGCCATCATGTACCCAAAAACCCGGCAAGGACCTTCAGGGAAGCCCTTCAATCGCTATATATTTATCAGATATGCATTTTTATGGAGCAAAATGCTGCCAGCTATAATCCGGGAAGAATGGACCAATATTTGTACCCCTTTTATAAAAGGGATCTGGAGGAAGGCAGGATCACAGAGGAGCAGGCTCAGGAGCTGCTGGATTGCCTGTGGGTCAAGTTCAGTGAGCCGTGTCTGTTCCAAGATGCTGTGACTGCGGAATTTGCGGCGGGGTACCCTATGTTTCAGAATGTCTGTGTAGGAGGAGTGGATATAACCGGGAGAGATGCGGTAAACGACCTTTCCTACCTGATCCTGCAGGCAACTATGGACGTGCGGCTTTATCAACCTTCCCTTTCCGTAAGATACAGTTTGTCGAAGAATCCCAACACTTTTTTGCGGAAGGTGGTTGAGCTTATAAGGCTGGGTACGGGATTCCCCGCATTTCACAATGACGATATAGGCATCCGGATGATAATGAATAAGGGGATTCCCTTAAGAGAGGCCTATGACTGGAACCCCTGCGGCTGCGTGGAGACAAATCTGGAGGGGCGCTTGCGCCATTATACGGCATTGGCGGATATCAATCTGGGGAGCATAGTGGAATTTGTCATGCTTGACGGCAAAAACAGAAAAAGCGGCAGATACATTTCCGAAAGGACCGGAGATCCTGCGAAGTTCAAGACTTACGGTCAATTTGAAAATGCAGTAAAGGAGCAGCTTTCCTATGCCATTCGCGCTGTTGTAAAGGGGAGCCATGTTATTGATGAAATATGCATGGATAGGCCTGTTCCTGCGCTGTCCCTTACATTTAGGGAATGTATATCAAATGCAACGGATTATTCCCTGGGAGGGGCAAAATATAATACAGGGAATGGGATCATACTTATAGGAGTGGCTGATTTGATCAACAGTATGTCCGCTGTAAGGAATCTTGTATATGATACCGGCAGGACCACGATGGAGCAGCTGGCTCGGGCACTGGATGCGGATTTTGTGGGATATGGAGATATCCACAGACTGTGTTCGGAGGCGCCGAAATACGGAAATGACGACAGTGAAGCGGATGATATAGCGGGGGAAATGTTTACCTTTATTGCGGATGAAATAGAAAAGTATAGCAGCAAATTTGGCCGAATGACCCCGGGCATCCTTCCGGTGTCGGGCAATACGCCCTTTGGTCTGGAAGTCGGTGCTCTGCCTTCAGGACGCCGGGCATGGAAACCACTGGCCGACGGAGTAAGCCCCAACGGAGGCACGGATCTGAACGGCCCCGGGTCGGTGCTCAAGTCGGTTGCCCATATTCCCCATGACCGTTTTGTCCAGGGGACATTGCTGAATATGAAAATTGAACCGGCATTTTTATCAAGCGAAAAAGGCATCTCACAAATGATGGCATTGCTAAAAAGCATGTGCAGCCTGGGCATTTTCCATGTCCAGTTCAATGTTATAGACCAAAAGGTGTTGATAGCGGCCCAAAAGCATCCCGAAAAGTATAGAGGGCTGCTGGTGAGGGTGGCAGGCTATACGGCATATTTTACGGAGCTGGGAAGGGATGTCCAGGATGAAATAATAGGAAGGACCGTTCAATCGGGAATTGCGGTGGGTTAGGGATATGGCAGGCAGAGTATTGAGAATAGAAAAAACATCCATTCACGACGGTCAGGGGCTTAGAACGGTGGTTTTTCTCAAAGGGTGCCCCATGGGCTGCAGGTGGTGCTCTACGCCGGAATCCCAGAGCTCCGGGATAGAATATGGATACGGGAAAGATATGGATGCCCGGGAGGTAGTAAAAGAAATCTCAAAGGATGAAATATTCTACTTCCATTCCGACGGCGGCGTAACCTTAAGCGGAGGAGAAGTATTGCAACAGGCGGATTTTGCTGCGGAGGTCCTTAAGGAATGCAGGCTGAGAGGGATTCATACCGCC
>CAYURW010000028.1:0-6191 GCA_964447145.1 uncultured Clostridiaceae bacterium | reverse complement strand
TGGTGTGGATGTTCGGGGAGATGTCTGTAAAGCCGATTACAAGGAAATAGAAAAGCTACTTCCTTATCTGGACGCCCTTTATGTGGATATAAAGCTTATGGATGAAGAAGCCCACCGGATATGGACGGGGGTCTCAAACAAAAAAATCCTGGAAAACATTATTCTTTTTGACCAGTCGGCCTTTTCTGCGGAACTGCATGTGCGGGTGCCACTAATTCCCACTGTGAACATGTCCGAAGAAAACTTACTGGCCACTGCGGATTTTTGTAAAAATCTCAAAAAGATAAGCGATATAGAGCTGCTTCCTTATCATAGGCTCGGAATCGATACCTATGGAAAAATCGGAAAAGAATATGAATTAAAGGAAATTCAGCCCCCATCAGGGGAAATGCTGTACAAATGGGCTGAACTAATGGCTCTGCGTGCAAAAGGGCTGAAAATTATTGCAGGAGGAAAAGAATTTACAAGCTGAATTAAATGTGCTAAAGTATTGGCATTAACGAAAAAAATTGTTTATCAGCACGGATTCTGCAGCAATTAAGGAAAATGTTCTGTACTATTTGATTTATATGCAAAATGTATAGCAGATAACATATAATAAGTGAAAATGAATGAGGGGATATTAATAAAGACGGAATTAGATTTTAACCTAATCCGCAAGAAACCTCCTGCCTATTAGGGAAGCACAGGTTGTGGGATTAAGTAACATAAAAGCTAACATAACAAATATTATTAGTATAGTATAGGTATTAATTCAAGGTTCATTTTGTAGATATTATTATGGGAACGGAGGCGGGCGCTTTGGCGGAATATGATGTAATAATAGTGGGTGCCGGAGCATGCGGTATATTTGCGGCTTATGAGTTTGTTCAGCAGGGTCCGGGAATAAAGGTTGCCATTCTTGAAAAAGGATGCGAACTGAGTAAAAGAATATGCCCGATAGACAATAAAAAAATAAAAACATGCATCAACTGCCCCAGCTGCAGTATTATGAACGGCTTTGGAGGAGCCGGAGGCCTGTCCGACGGGAAATACAACATCACAAACAGTTTTGGGGGAGAGCTTTACAAATACATCGGCAGGGATGAGGCCCTCGAGCTTATGAACTATGTGGATGAAGTAAATTGCAAAATGGGAGGCGCAGAGGCAAAGCTTTATTCCACGGAAAACAGCGATCTGAAGAGCAAGGCCCTAAGGCATGATCTGCATTTGCTTGACGCTAAAGTGCGGCATATGGGAACGGACAAAAATCTTGTCATTATGAATAACCTGTATGAATATCTTAAAGACAAGGTGGATATTTTTTTCAACACGGAAGTATCCGATGTAAGCAAGGGGGGAGATACCTTCCATATCACCGCAGATAAGGGTGAGTATTCCTGCCGACGGCTGATACTGGCAACAGGGCGTTCGGGATCAAAATGGATCTCGGAAATATGCGACAGGCTGGGAATAAAAACAGAAAGCAACAGGGTTGACATAGGGGTGAGGGTCGAGCTTCCGGCCCCGATATTTGAGCACATAACCAGTCAGGTATATGAGAGCAAAATAGTATACAGGACAGAGAAATATAACGATTTGGTAAGAACATTCTGCATGAACCCCCATGGAGAGGTAGTAACGGAAAACACCAACGGGATCGTAACAGTGAATGGGCACAGTTATTCGGACCCCCAATATCATACGGAGAATACCAATTTTGCATTACTTGTTTCCAATAAATTTACCGAACCCTTCAGAAACAGCAATGAATATGGGGAATCCATTGCAAGGCTCAGCAATATGCTGGGTGGAGGGGTGCTGGTACAGCGCTTCGGGGATTTGATAAAGGGTCGCAGGTCCAGTGAGAGGAGAATGGAAAAAAGCTTTTTGCGGCCGACGCTAAGTGCTACTCCCGGAGATTTGAGCCTTGTTATTCCCAAGCGGCAGCTGGATGATATAATAGAAATGATCTATGCTCTGGACAAAATAGCCCCGGGAACAGCAAACGAAGACACTCTGATGTATGGGGCAGAAGTAAAATTCTACAACTCCCGGGTTGACGTCGACAATAACCTGGAAACACAGATAAAGGGATTATATATTTTGGGTGACAGCTCCGGTGTGACACATTCGCTGTCCCAGGCATCGGCAAGCGGAGTGTATGTGGCCCGCCTGCTAGGAAAAGAATTAGCATGAAAATCAAAGATTATTATTTAAAGAGGTGTTATATATGTCGTCATTAGTAATTGTAGGAGGCCAGTGGGGAGACGAAGGAAAAGGAAAAATCACGGATTACCTTGCAGAAAAAGCGGATATGGTCGTAAGGTATCAAGGGGGAAACAACAGCGGACATACCGTAGAAGTTGATAACGAGGTGTATAAATTGCAGCTTATACCCTCAGGGATACTGTATCCGGATAAACAGTGCATCATAGGAAATGGAGTTGTTCTTGACCCAAAAGAATTTCTTGAAGAGGTAAAGGCCCTTGAGGACAGAGGGGTAAAAGTCAAAAATCTCAGAGTCAGCGACAGAGCCCATATTATTTTCCCATATCATAAAAAAACTGATGAGCTGTCCGAACAGAAAAAGGGACTGGAAGATCTGGGGACTACGAGAAAGGGGGTCGGCCCCTGTTACACGGATAAAACGGAGAGGGTCGGAATAAGGGTGTGCGACATGCTCAAAAAGGACGTTTTTGCGAAAAAACTTAAGGCAAACGTTGAAAGTAAAAATACATACCTCAAAAGTGAATACGGCTTTGAGGGATATACCTATGGTGAAATGCTCAACGAATACCTGGGCTATGCGGATAAACTGAAGCCCTTTGTCCGGGATACCTCCGTGCTGGTCTACAATGCCATAAAAGCCAACAAAAAAGTATTATTCGAAGGCGCCCAGGGAACAATGCTGGACCTGGACTTCGGGACATATCCATATGTTACATCTTCTCATCCGACAGCGGGGGGAGTATGCATCGGTGCGGGGATAGGCCCGTCCCTCATTGGCAAGGTTGTAGGTGTTGTAAAGGCATATACCACCAGAATTGAGAAAGGCCCCTTTCCTACGGAATTGCTGGATGAAACGGGAGAGTACATCAGGAATAAAGGAAAGGAATTCGGCACATTGACAGGAAGACCCAGGAGATGCGGATGGTTCGATGCGGTAATAGTAAGATATGCGGCAAGGATTAGCGGTTTGACCGGCCTTGCGGTGACAAAGCTTGATACATTGGCAAATATCCCCAGGATAAAAATGTGCGTTGGTTACAAGCTCAGCGGAAGCATAATAAAGAATTTCCCCGCAAGCATAGAGGATCTCAAGGAATGCGAACCAATATATGAAGAGTTTGAAGGCTGGGGAGACATAAGTGACATCAAGGAATACAACAAGCTTCCAATAAGCCTTCTCAGATATCTGGAAAGGATAGAAGAACTCTGCGGGACAGAGCTTTCGATCATATCCGTCGGGCCCAAGAGAAGCCAGACGATCATGATAGACAGGTTCTAAGCAAAATGTGCCTGCAGCGCAGGACGGAGCTTCGGCCGGACCCCAGGTGAAGAAAATGTATATTGACAAAATTATTCTGACAATGTAGAATGTATAAATGTGAGCCGCAAAAACTGCTCACAGAATGACTCACTAGCTCAGTCGGTAGAGCACATGACTTTTAATCATGGTGTCCGGAGTTCGATTCTCCGGTGAGTCACCATTAACGGCCCGTTGGTCAAGCGGTCAAGACATCGCCCTTTCACGGCGGTAACGGGGGTTCGATTCCCCCACGGGTCACCAAAAAATGCTGGTGTAGCTCAATTGGCAGAGCAGCTGATTTGTAATCAGCAGGTTGCGGGTTCGAGTCCCATCACCAGCTCCATAACGGGGAAATACCCAAGCGGCCAAAGGGGGCAGACTGTAAATCTGTTGTCTCAGACTTCGGTGGTTCGAATCCACCTTTCCCCACCACTGAAATCAAAGTCCGAAAGGGCTTTTCTTATTTTTTGAAAAAGCATTTTCACTCATACAATAAACAGACTCAATTGAAACTTACCCGTATTTTGGACAAAATTTTGAGTTTGGGACTAAAAAGCATAGTATTTATAAGTTATGTCAATAGAAATACAATTTATGTTAACCGTTTTAATGGGTTTTAGCCCAAATTTAGTCCCATAATCAAAATTTTGTCCAAATTATTGCACAACAAATTGTTTATCGATGTTTAATAGGTTTACATAAGTTTGAAGCATTTGGGTTAAGTAGCCACGCCAAAATTGTCTCCGGGAAATGCACATGGGCGTCAAATGCGGCAAGCCGCCTTTGTTATTTGCCTTGTTTGCCTTGTTTGCCTTGTGATATTTGAACATATTACCTCATATGTATAGATATGGTACAACTATGAAAAGGAAGGCATTGTCAGTCAGAATTCAATTATATTTCACGACCAAGTGTATTATTCCGGGGAGAAGTCTGTTTATGGATGCAGTAAAGGGGTTTCTCAGATATTTATATGAGCATGCCATTTTGATACTTGCACTGCTGATCATATGTGCGGTTATAGTTCTGCTGTGGCTGCAAAGCGGTGGAACAAGGAACAATGTTTTAAAGCCACGGTATCATTTTTGTTTCATTGCACAAAATTCAATTGATCCTTTTGGGGATGAGGTAATGAAGGGGGCCGAGAAATCCTCAAAAGAAAACAATGTTGCAATCGAGTTCAATGCGCCGCGTTTTAACGCTCCGGAGGAAGAGCTAAAAATGTTGGATATTGCGGTTATTTCAAATGCTGACGGTATAATCACCCATGTCCCCGGTGGCATGGGTTTTACTGCATTGATAGAGGAGGCATATAACAGGGGCATTCCTGTAATTACATTGGAAAATGACGACAGTGCAAGCAAAAGGTATGCTTTTGTGGGGACAAACAGCTTTGAGCTTGGGAAAGAGGCAGCTAGGCTGATGGTTGAGGCAACAGGAGGAAGGGCAGATATTGCTGTTATCTCGAACAGCGATTTGGTACAGGGCTCCATAGCTTAGAGTATAATTTTCATTGGCAAAACCGGTGGCAAAAATAAGGAAGAGGCGAAGAGCCTCTTCCCACCATACAAATCTTTCTGTACAATGTAGTTGTCAAGAAAACACAGACAGGAGTGATTTGTATGATTAATAATATTTTAGATGAAATGGGCTTATCATTCAATAGGTTAGAAAAGGAAATTTATGATTATGGATGCCAAGTGGCTCGCGAGATTCTTAAGAACGCACTAAAGGATATAGATAAGAGACTCGCAGAAGAAAGAGATAAATCTGAGTACAGGCACAAAGGAACCAGAGATACATCAATAAAAACCCTTATGGGATATGTGACATAATAGCTCATAGGATGAAGCATCGCAAGGCAAGCTGGAGCATTGAAGGAGCCAGCAATATAGGGAAGTTATTAGCCGCAAAAGCAAGTAAAAGACTAAATGAAGTTGTTGAAAAGTATTCAAAGATAGTATTACCAGAGGAAAAAACTGCGGAGATAATTCAAATACTAAGTGCATCTAAGCTCCTAAAAAGGACGGAAAAGGTAAGGATGGGAATATACATAAGGGGCAAAGGCCATTTACCAATTATGCGGTTACGAATGGTAGAAAAGCAATACGCAGCATTTTTGACATGAGGAATTTCACCATTTGGTCTGCAGGTAAAGAAAGGGTTAAGGCTCAAGCCATAGCGTTTATGCTGCGAAAGCCTATTTATATGGGGGGCACCCTCTGGTAAAATCTTGGCGGCGGAAGCTACATAAAACAGGCTAATTCCGCCCCAAAATAGGTGCCCAGAGGGCGCAGGGGCCCCCATGTCAATCGGATCGTGGAATAAATGCGGCTTAATCGGCAAAAACATTTACAAAAAATTTGTATGTAGATAACTTGCCAACGTTTACTTGACAGTAACCGGGGATAATACGTATATTGACAGCCAAAATATGCTATGATAATATTATATTGTCGATTTACAAATAGAATAATCAGTCAACTCATCAAGAGAGGTGGAGGGAAGGGCCCTATGAAACCCGGCAACCGGCAGATGTACGGTGCCAATTCCTACAGGATCATATTATTTGATTCTGAAAGATGAGGGAGTAATAAAATGTGTCGCTCCTTCGTCAGAAGGGGCTTTTTTATGGTATAGGAAAGTATAACTTTCCTATACCATAAAAAATATTGATTTA
>CAYURW010000027.1:0-28506 GCA_964447145.1 uncultured Clostridiaceae bacterium | reverse complement strand
CAAATCCTCTCCTTTTCCTTATGTGTTTCATAAAATTAGAATAATGCGACGCAGCCTTGGGATGTGGATCCCCCTGATATGCAAAAGATCAAGCATGTCCCTCCACGGTATCGGCCCTGATTCCATAATACTATTTAAATGTATTTCTTCAATATTATGCTGGCATTATGGCCCCCAAACCCTAAGGAATTGGAAATGGCACAGTTCACTCGCATCTCTCTTGCCTTGTTTGGTACATAGTCCAAATCACATTCCTCGTCAGGAGTATGGTAGTTGATAGTCGGAGGAACAACTCCTTCATTTATTGCCATTATACAGGCAATTGCCTCAACTGCCCCTGCTGCTCCCAGAAGATGCCCTGTCATTGATTTTGTTGAGCTTATCGCAATTCTTCCCGCATCCTTCCCAAGCAGCCTTTTTATTGCCAGTGTTTCCAGCTTGTCGTTCAATTCCGTCGAAGTCCCATGGGCATTTATATAATCCAGTTCACAGGTTTCCATGCCTGCATCTTTGACTGCCATAAGCATTGCTCTGTATGCCCCATCGGCATCCGGTGCTGGCGCAGTTATGTGATAGGCATCACCTGAGGCGCCATAACCGGCAATTTCGCCATAAACCCTGGCTCCTCTTTTTTCTGCATGTTCAAGGCCTTCAATGATCAGCATCCCGGCACCTTCCCCCATTACAAAGCCGTCTCTATCCTTATCAAAGGGCCTTGATGCTGCTTTTGGATCATTATTTCTTACTGACAGAGCCTTCATTGAGCAGAAACCCGCCAAAGATAATGGAGTTATGGATGCCTCGGTCCCCCCTGTTACCATAATATCAGCATCACCTCGCTGAATTGTCTTGAAAGCTTCTCCAATGGCATTTGTTGCTGATGCACATGCTGTTACAACAGTGGTATTAGGCCCCTTTGCATTTAACTCTATTGAAATATTGCCCGCTGCAATGTTTGATATCATCATTGGTATCATGAAAGGGCTGACCCTTCCGGGGCCTTTTTCTTTCAGTATTCTGTACTGTGTTTCCATAGTTTCCATACCGCCTATACCGGAGCCTATGCAGACGCCAAACCTGCAGCTATCAGTCGATTCTTTATTCAATCCCGAATCCTCCGCCGCCATTTTTGCAGCAGCTATGGCAAACTGCGAAAACCTGTCCATTCTTCTGCATTCCTTTTTGTCAATATATTCCGTTGGATCGAAGTTTTTTACTTCTGCGGCTATTTTTGCATCATAGTATTCCGTATCAAATCTCGTTATAAGGTCAACTCCGCATTTCCCTTCCTTAAGGCTTTGGAAGAATATATCCCTGCCAATCCCTATAGGCGATATTACCCCAATTCCCGTTACAACTACTCTCCTTTTGTTCAAATCAAATCTCTCCTCTTTTAATATAGAATAACAAAGGCGGCTTGCCGCATTTATTGCCCATGTGCCTTTTCCGAACATAGGGAGGAAATAATGGCACGGGCACTTAAATCAATATTTTTTATTGTATAGGATAGTTATACTTTCCTATACAATAAAAAATGTCCCGTTCCCCGGGACACTCTTTATTTATTGTTTTTAATATAATCCACCACATCGCCTACAGTTGTAAGCTTTTCTGCTTCCTCATCAGGTATTTCTATGTCAAACTCTTCTTCAAGCGCCATCAAAAGCTCCACTATATCAAGGGAATCAGCGCCCAAGTCATCAATAAAGGAAGACTCCAGCGTAATCTCATCTGTTTCAACTCCAAGCTGCTCAGCTACTTTCTCTTGAACTTTCTCAAAAACCATTAAGTTCACCTCCCTTCAGGATTAATAACTATTAGATGCCACAACAGGAGCATTTTTCATAATATGATAATATTACATAACCATGCCACCGTCAATACTTATTACTTGACCTGTAATGTAGTCAGAATATTCCGATGCCAGAAATAATACTGTTTTGGCTACATCTTCAGGTTTTCCCATTCTTTGAAGCGGAATACCCTTTAAGTATTCTTCCTTAACTTTGTCAGGCAATCCCGAAGTCATGTCTGTCTCAATAAATCCAGGGGCAACGGCATTAACGTTTATTCCTCTCTTAGCCAGTTCTTTGGCTGTTGACTTGGTAAAACCAATAAGACCCGCCTTTGCTGCCGAATAATTGGACTGTCCCGCGTTTCCGATTATTCCGACTGCAGAGGAAACATTTATTATTTTGCCCCACTTTTGCTTAATCATTACCCTTGATATCACTTTTGTACAGATAAATGCACCTTTAAGATTAATATTTATTACCTCGTCAAACTGCTGTTCAGTCATCCGGATAATAAGGCTATCCCTTGTGATCCCTGCATTATTTACTAATATATCTATGCCGCCGAACTTATTTAATACTTCACTTACTAAATTTTCTACCTCCTCAGCTTTGGAAACATCAGCCTTTACAGCCATCCCGGAAACACCCATTCTTTGTATTTCTTCAGCCACCACCTTCGCAGACTCAATGTTATTGGCACAGGTCACAGCTACATTAGCCCCTTTTGATGCCAATTCCAGGGCTATGGCTCTACCTATACCTCTTGAACCTCCCGTAACTATTGCTGTCTTGCCTTTTAATTGCATTCCAATCTCTCCCTTATACTGACTATGGTATTTTCCAAAGACTCCATATCTTCTACATTATGCACATGAAGGCCTCTGTCAATTTTCTTTATAAATGCGGATAATGTCCTGCCCGGACCTACCTCAACAAAAGTATCGACCCCCATATCAATCATTCTTCTAATGCTGTCTTCCCAGAGAACAGAACGGCTAACCTGCTCAATCAAACATCTTTTAATTTCGTATTTGTTCATAATTACCTGGGCATTTACATTGGATATGACAGGCAGCTTATTGTCTGATATATCTACACTTTCAAGCTCGACAGCAAGCTTTTCCCCCGCAGGCTTCAACAGGCTTGAATGGAATGGAGCGCTAACCGGCAGCATTATCACCCTTCTGGCCCCGCTTTCCTTCAGTATAGAGCATGCTCTCTCTACTGCCTTTGTATGCCCTGCTATGACGATCTGCCCGGGGCAGTTATAATTAGCAGCCTCTACAACTCCGTAACCGCTGGCCATTTTGAGACACTCTGCCACCTCGTCCCTTTCCAGTCCCATAATTGCAGCCATTGTGCCTTCTCCCGCCGGTACAGCCTCTTGCATATACCTGCCTCTCTTCTTCACCAGCGCCACTGCATCCGAAAAACTAATCGCATTTGAGGCAACCAGTGCCGAATACTCTCCCAGGCTCAATCCGGCGGCAATTTGGGGTTCGATGCCCCTAAGCTTTAATACCTCCAACATTGCAATGCTTGCAGTAAGTATTGAGGGTTGGGTGTTTTCTGTTTTTTCCAGTTCTTTGTTTTCTCCCTCGAAGCACAGTTTTTTCATATCTATCCCGAGTCTATCGCTTGCAAGGTCAAATATATTCATCGCTTCCTTGTAATTTTGTGCCAATTCTTTACCCATGCCGGGATACTGTGCTCCCTGTCCCGGGAAAATACAAGCCAATTTTTGCATTCCACTACTCCTTTATCAGTAATCTGATCTTGTCAACCACTTTACCTGCTTCATCAACTATTGCCTCAATAATATCCTTTGCAGGCTTGCTTTCCTTTACCAAGCCGCTTATCTGCCCGGCCATCACAGAGCCATAGTCGGCATCGCCATCGACAACAGCAGCCCTCAGCCTACCCACTCCCAGTTTTTCATATTCTTCAGGGTCGGCATTGGCTTTCTCAAGCTTTTCAAATTCCCTGGACAGCTTGTTCTTCAAAATCCTTACCGGATGCCCTGTTGTCCTGCCTGTGACCACTGTTGCCCTATCCCCTGCCTTCATGATCGCCTGCTTATAATTATCATGGACTATGCACTCGGATGCACATACAAAAGCAGTTCCCATCTGAACTCCCTGAGCCCCGAGGGCTAATGCAGAGGCAAAGCCCCTTCCGTCAGCTATACCCCCTGCCGCAATAACCGGTATACCTACGGCATCAATTACCTGGGGCACCAGCACCATTGTAGTCAATTCTCCTATATGACCTCCTGCCTCCGTTCCTTCAGCTATTACAGCATCTGCGCCCTCTTTTTCCATTTTTTTTGCCAGGGAGACTGCAGACACAACCGGAATCACTTTTATCCCTGCCTCTTTGAACCGGGCCATATATTTTCCCGGATTTCCAGCCCCTGTTGTTATTACAGGTATGCCTTCCCTGCAGACAATATCAGCCACTTCATCTACAAAGGGCGACAACAGCATAATATTCACTCCAAAGGGTTTGTCAGTAAGCCCTTTAACTTTTCTAATCTCTGATTGTACATAGCTGCCCGGTGCATTGCCTGCACCTATTATACCCAGCCCCCCCGCATTGGATACCGCAGCAGCAAGCTCAGCAGTGGCAACCCAGGCCATCCCCCCCTGCAGGATTGGGTACTTTATTTCTAACAGCCTGCAAATTGAAGTATTGATCATATAATTACCTCCCAATGCCCTTCCACCTTATTACCGCTGATCCCCAGGTCAACCCTCCCCCAAAGGCAACTAGTACAATTGCATCCCCGTCTTTCAGCAAACCTTTCCTGCTAGCCTCATCCAAGGCTACAGCTATTGATGCAGCAGACATATTTCCGTATTTGTCTATGTTTATGTATACTTTATCCTCAGATATTTTAAGCCTTTTGACTGCTGATTCAATTATTCTGATATTGGCTTGATGGGGTATCATGTAATTTATATCCTCTTTGAGCAACCCGCATTTGGCTAAGGCCACCTCTGCCGCTTCAGCCATTGCCTTTGCGGCAAATCTATAAACCTTGCCTCCATCCATTTTTATATAGTGCAGTCCGTCCCGTATGCTTTCTGCAGATGCAGGAATCCTGGAGCCTCCTGCCGGCAGTTTCAACAGGTCCCCGCTACTTCCGTCCGCACCTAAGCAGGAAGACAGTATTCCATATTGCTCCGGCACCTCGGAAACCACCGCAGCGCCTGCCCCATCGCCAAAGAGAACACAGGTGTTCCTGTCGCTGAAATCCGCAATCTTGCTTAAAGTTTCAGCCCCTATTACAAGAATGTTTTTGTAGAATCCTGTAGCAATAAAATTCTCGGCTACCGCAAGACCATACAGAAAACCGCTGCATGCGGCTTCCAAATCAAAAGCGGCTGCGTTGACAGCTCCGATTTTTTCCTGTACTATACAGGCGGTTGAAGGAAACATCATATCCGGGGTTACCGTAGCGACTATTATCAAATCAATGTCCCCGGGCATAAGCCCTGCATTATCCAATGCCTTTAATGCCGCCTCAGCAGACAGGTCGGAGGCTGCAGTATTTGAATCTGCTATCCTTCTCTCGCAAATGCCTGTATGGGACCTTATCCATTCATCATTTGTATCAATAATCTCCTCAAACTCCTGATTAGACATTACCCTATTGGGCAAACAACTGCCTGTGCCTATAATTCCTGCCCTTTTAAGCCTGTTCATCTATATTCCCAGCTCCCAACTTATCAATTTCATTCATTATCATATCCAGGCATCCATTATCATGAAACACCTTGGCCTGCCTGATCGCATTTTTTACTGCATTTGCATCCGAACTCCCGTGAGCCTTTATCATAATTCCGTTAATCCCCAAAAATGGAGCTCCTCCCACCTCAGTATAATCAAACCTGTTTTTTATATTCTTCAGGCTTCCTTTAAGCATCATGGCTCCTAACTTCGCCCTGTTGTTTTTTGTGAATTCTTCCTTAAGAAGCTTAAATAAAGTCATAGCAACGCCTTCTACAGCCTTTAGCAGAACGTTGCCCGCGAAACCATCGCAAACGCAGACATCACATACTCCACTAATAATATCCCGTGCCTCTAAGTTCCCGATAAAATTGACCCCCGAATTATTTATTAAAGAATAACTTTCCTTTGTCAGCTCATTTCCTTTAGATTCTTCAGTGCCTATATTAAGAAGCCCTATTCTTGGCCTCTCGATCCCCATAACCTTTTCCATATATGCCGAACCCATTACAGCATATTGCTGGAGGTTTTTCGGTTTGCTGTCCACATTTGCCCCGGCATCTATTATCATACATGCTCCCCTTGCAGTAGGTATTAGCGGAGAAAGAGCCGGTCTGTCTATGCCTTTTATCCTGCCAACTTTGAGAAGGGATCCGGCAAGAAATGCCCCGGTGCTTCCCGCAGATACAAAGGCATCACATTGACCATCCTTAACAAGCTTGAGGCCTACTACCATGGAAGAATCTTTTTTGTGTTTAATGGCATTTACAGGTGTCTCATCCGTCCCTATAATTTCTGATGCTCCTACAATATGGATTTTGGGATTGCTTCTGTCTTCAATATTGAGAAATCTATGTATCTCCTCTTCCAAACCAACAAGATACAGCTCGGTTCCATATTCCTTAAGGGCAAGGATAGAACCTTCTACTATCGAGCCGGGAGCATGATCCCCTCCCATTGCATCAACTGCTATTCTCATGCTGATACCTCCCATTTGATTTCTTTTATTTATCGAAGGAAACAAGGATAAATTTCCCCCTGAACACTTCTTCCTGCTTAACCCTGATAAAAACCCAAACAAAAAATTTGTTGCCTCTGGTCCTGATGACCTCGGCCTTTGCTATCAGCTTATCACCGGAAAATACGGGATTTTTGTACTTAATATTTGCAACTCCTATAAGTGCAACATTGGAATCAATCACGGCAATAGCCAGGGATTCGGCCTGGGCAAATATATACTGTCCCTTGACAACATTAGTCTTTTCAAAGGC
Organism: uncultured Clostridiaceae bacterium; assembly: GCA_964447145.1. Lineage (GTDB taxonomy): Bacteria > Bacillota > Clostridia > Lutisporales > Lutisporaceae > BRH-c25. Next base: position 21,707 of record CAYURW010000027.1, on the reverse strand, counting down.
AAAGCTTCTGTCTGTATCCAAAATTGAGATGCCGCTTACCCCAAGGTTAAGATCCACCAATTCCCCTATTATTTCCCTGCCTTGAAGGGATCTTAGCTTGGCATAATTCTTTTCGGCAACATTCTTTATCCTTTCCCTAAGCTCCGGTATTCCCATCTCAAGCCTGTCAAGCCTTATGGTCTGTATGCTTACAGTAAAGCCCTCAGCAAGCTCTTCATCAGTAAGAAATGGATCAGTCCTCAATCTTTCTGACAAAAGCTCCTGTCTTTTCTTTTTGCTTATGCTTTCCTGCTTCATATACACACCTCCCCTAAAAGTGTATATTAGCGCTTAGTACCTGATACTAATACTAATATATAATATCTAACAATAAAAATGCAAGTACTTTTTTGCATCAATAAGAAAATATTTACAGATCTCCAATAGTTACTGAATTTTAAGAAAAATAAATAGTTCCCCCATTACATATACGTATTGAGGGAACCATCACATAATACTTTATTTTTCTTCTACATTCAATACTGCCCTGTCCTTATAATAGCCGCAGGACCTGCATACCCTGTGCGGAAGCTTTGGTTCATGACACCGCGGACATGCGACCAGCCCCGGCAAAGTAAGCTTCCAATTAGCTCTTCTTTTATCTCTTCTTGACTGTGACTGTCTTCTTTTCGGTAAAGCCAAAATATACACCTCCTTACTTTCTGTCAAACAATTTACTCAGAACTTGCATCCTTGGATCAGTTTCTTCTTTTTGGCATTGGCAGCCTTTAATGTTTTGGTCTTCCCCGCATATTGGACAAAGCCCCTTGCAATTGTCACTGCAAAGCGGTTTCATTTTGAGCCCCGCAGTTATCTCGCCTATAACAATGTCAGTAATGTCGGCCTTCTCACCCTTGTAAACGCAGTAGTCCTCTTTGCGCTCATCAGTTTCTTCAACAAAAACGTATACAGAGTCTGACTGCATTTCTTCAAAAAAACTTTTAAGGCATCTGGCACATACTCTTCCCGCACGGGCCGTGATGCTGAGTTCCACATTTATCTTCCCGTCATAATTGACTGCACTGCCTTTGACTGTAACAGGAGAAACTATATTCAGCCTTTCACCGCAAAAGTTTATTGTGTTGTCATTAAGGTATTCGGTAATATTAAATTCTTCTTTAATTCCTTCCGATTTTGAAACACGGGAAAAATCAAGTTCCATTTGCGGTCCTTTCTGACTTATTCATGCAATTAACAAATTTTATTATACAAATCAATGGTTATTTTGTCAAGCAAAACACTTCACACCCATAATGCGATGGGAAGCTTCAATTGATATAGTAAGTGAATATCTCCCTCCACCTGAAATGCTAACGCATTTTGAAGGTGGCGGTCCTCTTGCTAAGTTATAATAAAAGCAGGCATCGCCTGCTTTTACACATCTTTACCTTCCGATAAGCCTCATTGTGTCTCTGGCAATCATAAGCTCCTCATTAGTCGGTATAAGCAATATCCTTGTCTTTGAGCCATCCTTAGATAAATCTGTTTCTATGCCTCTGACTTTATTCTTTTCTTCATCCAATTCTATTCCAAGGAAGCACATATCGTTGCATATAGCCTTTCTTATGGTAGCCGAATTCTCACCAATGCCGGCTGTAAATATGACAGCATCTACGCCGTTCATTGCTGCGGCATATGCGCCTATATATTTTTTTACTTTATATACATAAACATCAAGGGCAAGCTTTGCTCTTTCATTGCCGTTATTGGCAGCCTCCTCAATATCCCTGAAATCATTGCTTACTCCGGATACTCCGAACACTCCGGACTTTTTATTAAGAATTCCGTCGATTTGTGCAACAGTTATGTTCTCTTTGTCAGACAGATATTTTATTATTGCAGGATCTATGTCTCCGCATCTTGTTCCCATTGCAAGGCCTTCAAGGGGAGTGAATCCCATGCTGGTGTCTACCGACTCGCCGTTCTTCACTGCCGTAATACTGGCGCCGTTGCCCAGATGGCAGGTTATAAGCTTCAGCTGCTCAATGGGTTTGCCAAGAATTGCAGCTGCTCTCTCTGCAACATATTTGTGGGATGTTCCGTGAAAACCATATCTTCTAATCCTGTACTTTTCATAGTATTCATAAGGTATGGCATATATATACGCTTCTTTGGGCATTGTCTGATGAAAAGCCGTATCAAACACTCCCACCATAGTCACCTCAGGCAATATTTGTCTGCAGGCCTCTATGCCCATTATATTCGGAGGATTGTGCAAAGGAGCGATATCTATGCACTCCTTTAATGCATCCATTACATCCTTATTCAATATCACAGAAAAGGCAAATTTCTCGCCGGCATGAACCACTCTGTGCCCTACCGCAGTTATCTCCCCCATGTCCTTAATAACGCCGTGGCTCTTATCTGTCAGAGCATCAATAACCGCTTGCAAAGCTTCCTTATGGGTAGTCATGGGCCTTTCTATTGTGATTTTGTCCGAATCCCCGGGCTGATGTTTAAGAACTGAGCCCTCTATTCCTATCCTTTCTGCAAGACCCTTAGCGATAACCTCTTCGTTTTTCATATCAATAAACTGATATTTTAATGAGGAACTGCCACAATTAATCACCAAAATTTTCATCTAATATGTACCTCCCTGAATTATAATGTATCCAGTAGTATTTTCTATACAAATAATTATTCTCCTTCTTTTTGTGTAAAATATTTAACAAAGTACAGTATTCTACTAATTATGAAAAATCAACCCAAGTGTATATATGCCCTACGAAAAATATGGTAGAATGGAATAATCAAGTACGAGGTATTACTATGAAAACTGTTGGAATTATTTCGGAATACAACCCCTTTCATAACGGGCATGAGTATCATATACGGGCCGCAAAGGAAGCCTGTGGTGCAAGCTATGCCCTTTGTATAATGAGCGGCAATTTTGTGCAAAGAGGCGAACCCGCTATTTTTGATAAGTGGTCCAGGGCGCATATGGCAATTAAAGGGGGGGCCGACCTTGTAATTGAGCTTCCTTCAGTATATGCCTGCCAACCTGCTGAAATATTTGCCCTTGGAGCCGTAAAAATATTGAACTCTACGGGAATCGTTGATTATATCTGCTTTGGAAGCGAATCAGGAGAAACAGAAATACTGCGTCAATTGGCGGAGCTGCTTCATAATGAGCCTGAATCTCTGAAGCAGCTTTTCAAATCACAGATAAGCCGCGGTATTTCATATCCCAAAGCAATATCGAAGGCTCTGTACTCTTATGTAGAAGAGAAAGAGAAATTCCGGTGCGATGATATTATGAGGAATCCGAATAACCTTTTGGGCATTGAATATATTAAAGCTCTTACAGCCCTTAAGAGCAAAATGGAACCGATTGCAGTAAAACGAATTGGGAGCGGTTATAATGATGTACATATTGAAGGAAGTTTTGCCGGAGCCACAGCAATAAGAAACGAGATTAAGGAAAACGGGATCTCAGAAAAAGTCAGAATATCCATACCAAAAAGCTCCTTGGACATTATCAATTCCAACTTCAGACGGAAAAGGCATCCCATATACTTAAACGACTTTTCCGACATATTGCTGTATAAGCTCAGGATAACGGAAGAATCCGAACTCAGGAGATATCTTAATGTAAGAGAAGGTCTTGAAAACAGACTGAAAAAGTATGCAAAAAGCAGTTCTGACTGCAATGAATTGATTGAGACTGTAAAGACAAAAAGGTATACCAGGGTTTATATACAAAGGCTCCTCTGCCATATACTTCTTGATATGAGGAAAAGCGACATAGCCCAATTCAAAAAACCGGGCTGCCCGTCTTACGTCAGAGTCCTTGCCTTTAATGACAGCGGGAAAAAACTATTAAAAGAAATTAAGGCTTGCTCCAGTTATCCCGTTATTTCAAAAGCAGCTGACTTTAGCTACGATGATGAGCATACGTCAAAAATGTTTAATTATGACATATTGTCCACCGATATTTACAATCTTGCTTATAATATGCCGGCATATAGAAAAGCCTCTGAAGATTATTTTACTTCTCCCTATTATCATAAATAAAGTAATTCTGGTTTTTCCATGTCTGACGCATAACCTTCCGATGCCCCAAATATAAATATACAGACCACATTATTATATTAGGAGTATGCTATGAACAAAAGCAATGCTTCTACTTTTACATATGCAATAGTATTTTGTTTACTTGCAGCTTGTATTATAAAATTCCCAAAGGAGGCATTTTCTTCTGCCCTGGATGGCTTAATGCTTTGGTTCAATGTTGTCTGTCCCGCACTTCTTCCTTTTTTTATCTGTGTCGACATCCTTATTGGTCTTGGAGTTGTCTCTCTGTTCGGCTCAGCTTTTAAGCCCCTTATGCGTCCGGCATTCAACGTACCCGGCGAAGGAGCCTTTGGATTGTTTATGAGCATAGCTTCGGGATATCCCGTAGGCGCAAGAATTACTGCCAGACTGCGTCAAGAGAAGTTATGCACCTTTGAGGAGGGGCAAAGACTATTGGGATTGTGCAGTACCTCGGGCCCCCTCTTTATTATAGGTGCCGTTGCCACAGGAATAATGAACAACCCTGGTTTGGGCTTGTTTCTTGCTCTTCCCCATTACTTATCCGCAATAACAATTGGGCTTTTGATGAGGCATTATAAAAAGTACAAGTACGATCGCAAGAATATCGAAATGTCAAATCCGATAAAAGACATGCTGGATCATAGAAAAAAGGATGGGCGCTCCGTTGGAATGCTTATTGGAGATGCTGTCAAAGCAGGAGTTGAGCTAATTCTGATGATTGGCGGCTTCATCGTTTTCTTTTCGGTAATAACCGGCATGCTAAAAAAATCCGGTTTACTATATTGGCTTTCTTTGGCGATTTCAAAGGCAGTCCCTTTGGATCCGGTTACACCCGATTTGGTAGCCGGCATATTGACCGGTATTCTGGAGGTTACCAATGGGGTAAAGGAATGCGCAGCGCTTCAAATATCCATTGTTCAAAAAGTATTAATAATAAGCTTTGTGCTAGGTTTTGGAGGGCTTTCGGTAAATGCCCAGGTAATGAGTATAATATCGGAAACAGACCTTAAATTTAGTATTTATTTGGCTTTCAAATTTCTGCAGGGCATTATCGCCTTAATATATTCGAATATTGCTCTTCACTTTCTTCTTAAGCTTCAGGTATTTAATAATTTCATACCCGACAGAACAGGAATGCAAGGCTCACCTGTGCAATACAGCCGGGGTGGCATCCTTATGAATTCGATTGTCAGCTTGTTTCTTATTTTTCTATTTATGCTCTTTTTATTTTATGCAAATGATAAAATACAAAAGAGGCAAAATCGCAAAATGCCTCTTTAAATAGAATATCATAGGGCCATATATTAACAGCTCCCAAACAGCTGTGTTTATTCACCACTATAGCATCGGATTCTATCAGCTTTTAAAGCTCTTAAGTTCATCCCTGTTATTTTTAATGACATCCAATACACTGGTTGCATGCTTTTCAAGCTCTGCTAACAAATCATCCGCATAGTCCTTCGATCCGAGCCTTATTTTTTTGGCATCAATTTGTGCTGCAATAACAATTTCTTTTGCTTGCTCGTTTGCCTTTTTAACTATATCGCTTCCGTCAACAATTTCCTGAACCTTTTTATCGGCTTCTTTTTTTATGATCTCTGCTTCCTTTTCTGCTTCTGCAAGAACTCTTTGGCGTTCCTCCTTCACTTTGCTTACTTTCTCTTCGCATTCCTTTTTCAGGTTCTCTGCCTCTTTTTTTGCTTCGATTAGAATTTTCTGCCTTTCCTCCTTTATCCATTGAGCTTGCTTAATCTCGTCCGGAAGCTTTATTCTTATGTCCTTAATTATTTCCTGCAATTCCTCTTTGTGAACAATGGACTTGCTCGAAAAAGGCAAATTTGGCGCCTTTTCCAAAATGTCTTCCAATGCATCAAGCAGCAGCATAACCTCCATAAAATCAACCTCCTATCTAAATCTTTTATATATTTCGTCCTCAATAATTTCCGGTACCAGGCCTTTTATGCAGCCTCCAAACCGTGCCACCTCTTTAACAATGTTGGAGCTTAAGTATGAATACTTGCTGCTTGTCATAATAAATACCGTTTCAATTCCCGGGTTAAGTTTTTTGTTCATTAAGGCCATCTGAAGTTCATATTCAAAGTCTGACACAGCCCTTAACCCCTTTACGATCACATTGGCATTCCTGCTTTTTGCATATTCCGTCAGTAGACCTGAAAAGCTGTCAACCTCTACATTCTCCATAGAACTGCATGCCATTTTCAGTATTTCAACCCTTTCTTCCACAGAAAAAAGAGGTTGTTTATTGGGGTTGTTCAATACTGCAACTATTACCTTGTCGAAAAGCTTTGCCGATCTTTCTATAATATCTATGTGTCCGTTGGTAGCCGGGTCAAAGCTTCCGGGGCAGACTGCTATCCTCAAACTCATTCCTCCCTTTGTTGCATCTGTAAGTCGATTTTGTAAAAAGATAAAGCGGTATTTCCATACTGCTTAGTGCGATATTTATATTGTTTGCCAATTCCCTCCGGCATATTATGTTTTGAATCATGCTCAACTATTATAAGGCCGGATTGCGAAAGCACTGCGCTCTTTTCGATTAATTCCAGGGCTGATTCGGCAATTCCGATACCATAAGGAGGATCAATAAATATTATATCAAATTTCTTGTTATACTTATCCAGTTTGTTGATTGCAGTTGAATATTCAGTATTGAAAACCTCGGCCTCCTCTTTTATTCCAAGGTTGTTAAGGTTTTCTTTAAGCACCTTTATACTCTTTGTACTTGCATCTATGAATACTGCATGTTCAGCTCCGCGGCTTAAAGCTTCTATTCCTACCCCGCCTGTCCCTCCGAACAAATCAAGAAATCTGCTGTCAATTACCGCATCTCCAAGTATGTTGAAAAGTGATTCTTTGACCATATCCGAGGTAGGCCTGATATCAATACCTTTAATGCTGCACAGGCCCCTTCCCTTATACTTTCCCGCGATAACCCGCAAAAAATTACCTCCTTATCAAGTGGTACCGTCCGTCATAGAATATTCCTGCAAACAGGCCTGCACATATTTTATGTATTATTGTACAGCAATGATTCAATTTTATTTTAGCATATGCACCATTGTTTTACAAAAACATATTTTATGTTGTTACTTTTTTAGAATTGTAGCTTAATGCCCTCCATAATTCCCCATAATCCAGATTGTTTCCGTATTTTTGTTAATAAAAATTGAATAAAAAAAAATAAATTGAACACCATATTTATTAGGGATATTAGTTAATTGTAACTATAATTCCCCATAGAGCTCTTCCTTCAATTTCTCCTCTCCCGATACTGGTGTCAATCACTTTAGCATAATGTTAAAGTATTGTCATCAGTATTTTTTCGCTAAAGCGAAAAAATGCGATACAGCTAATAAAAAGGGCGTTGGTTCATCGCCAACGCCTTTTGTTGCTTATCTTCTTCCTGACATGCTTTTTTCTGCTTGTTCAATCATTCTTCTAACCATTTCTCCGCCAACCTGGCCGCATTCCCAGGATGTTTTATCGCCATTATAGCCTGTAAAATCTGTTCCTAATTCAGTTGCAACCTGGTCCCTGAAGGTTTTCAATGCAGCTCTTGCTTCCGGGATCAAGCTTCTGTTCGATGTAGTACTTCTTTGCATATGTAGCACCTCCTGTTTGGTTTGCTAATATTAATATGTACAGATTAGTATTTTTTAAACTTTGTAATTTTTGTTAGAACAAAGGTGGCTTTAGTTCAGCGATATTTCCTCCAGCACTTTACGGAACCTGTCGTCTAATATGGCTTTCATCTTCCCATACCCGGCATCCTGCAGCCTATTGTTTTCGTATATATATTCCACAGCCTCCCTTGAAAGCTTAAGAAGCTTCACATCTCTAAAAATGTCAGCCAGCTTGAAGCCAGGCAGCCCATGCTGTCTCTGCCCCAGCATCTCCCCGCTTCCCCGGAGCTCCATATCCTTCTCTGCCACCTCAAAGCCGTTTTCGGTTTTTGTCATGTATCTGAGCCTTTCAAGGGCTGTCTCATTATCCGTGTCGGAAATAAGTATGCAATAGGATTGCTGCTCTCCTCTTCCAACCCTTCCTCTTAATTGATGCAATTGGGCCATTCCATATCTTTCGGCATCCTCAACCACCATAATTGTAGCATTGGGGATGTTTACCCCGACTTCGATCACTGTAGTAGATACAAGCACCTGTATTTTCTTTTCCCGGAAGCCCTCCATTACTTCATTCTTTTCATCAGCCTTCATTTTCCCATGAAGAATTCCCACCCTATATTTATTAAAATACTGATTTTTTATCCTTTCACTGTACTCCGATACGGAGGCAAGCTCCAGCTTCTCGGATTCTTCTACCAGAGGACATACAAAATATGCCTGCCGTCCAGAATCAAGATGCTTCCTGACAAAACCCATAAGCCTTTCCTTCTTGAAGGAATCAATAAAATATGTTTCAACCTTTTTTCTGCCCGGGGGCATTTCATCTATAACTGACACATTCAGATCGCCATAAACAATTAGCGCAAGAGTCCTCGGTATGGGAGTCGCTGTCATTACAAGCATATCAGGATTATTCCCTTTTGAAAGCAGCAAAGAACGTTGTCTCACACCAAATCTGTGCTGTTCGTCGGTGATTACCAATCCCAGTTTATCGAAGCACAAACTGTTTTGTATCAATGCATGGGTGCCTATTAGTACTTTGACCTCTCCAGCAAGCACCTTTTTTTGTATTGCTTCTTTTTCTTTAGCGGTCATGCTTCCCTTGATCAGACCAACGGTTATCCCTGTATCCCTGAATAACAGGGAAAGTGTCTGCATATGCTGCTGGGCAAGTATTTCTGTCGGTGCCATCATAGCTCCCTGATATCCGCTTCTCACACATTTATATAACGCAAGGGCGGCAATGGCTGTTTTACCGGAGCCTACATCCCCTTGCACCAATCTGTTCATTGGAGTCGGACTCTCCATATCTCTGCTGACCTCCTCAAATACCCTATCCTGAGCAGAGGTTAACCTGAAGGGCAGCTCTTGGATAAACTGATAAATGTCCGTTGTTTTGTCAAAACATATACCTTCCTCATCTTTATTGTTCATTCTTTTTAAGTGCACAAAACCCGATTGGAACATGAAAAATTCCTCGAACACGAATCTTTTTCTTGCAAGTTCAAGTTTATCTATGGATTCTGGAAAATGTATATTATTTGTACAGAAGTTAACCTCCGCCAACCCGTATGTTTTCCGCAGTTCTTCCGGAAATACATCCTGCAGCTTTTCTCCTGCGAATTTCAATGCTTCCCGGACAGCTTTTCTAATATCCCTTTGGGTCAAACCCTCCGTAAGTGAATAGTATGGGGCAATCCTCATCAGATTTATGCTTTCTCCCGGAGAGGCTTTCTCATACTCCGGAGTCTCTATGACAATATCTCTCCCTATCAGTTTTGCTTTACCGTACATAATAATATTATCACCTTCCCGAAAGGCGCTTTTTATGAATCTATTATTGAACCATACCGCAATTATTTTGCCTGTTTCGTCAGATACAGGCAGTTTTGTTATGGTCAGCCTGCTTTTAGTCCGTACCTCAGAAGGTTTCCCTGAAACGGTCACACTTATTGTGTAATAGGAGTCAGGTCTGATATCCTCTATTTTTGTTATTTTGCTCTTGTCCTTATAATATCTGGGGTAGTACTGCAGCAAATCCTCCAAAGTACATAGGCCAAGCTTGCTGAAAAGCTTGGCCTTTACCGGTCCTATTCCTTTTAAGCTCTGTATGGAAACATCTAAAACATTCATTGGTACATCCCCTGATAATTATTCAACCGAGAGTATATAATAATACAGCGGCTGCCCGCCGGAATGCACTTCAATCTCGCACTCACTATAAACCTTGCCAATCTCTTCTTTCAGCTTCTGTGCCTCGTCCTCAGTAACATCTATGCCGTAATACAAAGAAATTAGCGAAGAATTTTCGTCGACCATGTCTTCAAGTATTTTGAGACTTACCTCAATAATATCACTGCCTACCCCGCTTATTTTCCCGTCAGCTATTCCTATAATATTGCCTTCCTCTATATTTATACCGTCGTAATTGGAATCCCGTACAGAATATGTTATAAGCCCGGACTTCACACTGCCAATGGCCTTTTCAAGCTTTATGCAATTTTCCTCTACGCTTTTGTCATGATCGAGAGCCATAATTGCTGATATTCCTTGAGGAATAGTTTTAGTTGGTATTACTGCAATGTTTTTTTCTGACAGAGTTTTTGCCTGATTCGCGGCAAGTATTATATTGCTGTTATTGGGAAAAACAAATACAGTTTCCGCATTGACCCTGTTCACACTGTTCAATATGTCCTCTGTGCTGGGATTATTTGTTTGGCCGCCTTCTATTATCACATTTGCGCCCAGATCCCTGAATATATCTGAAATACCATCTCCCGATGCAACAGCCACAGCTCCGTATTTCTCCTCAGACTTGGCAGCGCTCACAGCCTCTTCATCAAACAATAATTCATTATGCTGCTCTCTCATATTGTCAATTTTTATTTTGGAAAGTTCCCCGTGAGCAAGGGCCAATTCAAGCACCCCACCGGGGTTATTGGTGTGTATATGAACTTTAAGCAGATTTTCATCCCCAACCACCAGCAATGAATCCCCGAAATCCGATATTTCATCTCTGTACTTTTCAGGTATCAGCCCGCTGCCTTTTATAAGAAACTCAGTACAATAACAATAACTGATGTCCTCTTTTGCAAAAACAGGTCTGTCTTTCCTTCTTTTTTCCGGTACTGCAGCAGAATTTTTCAGTTCAAGCAGTTCTCCCGTCTTAAGGCCCTGATACATTCCTTCAAAAATATATATAAGTCCTTTTCCACCCGCATCAACAACTCCGGCATTTTTGAGGACCTGAAGCATGTCTGGGGTCTTGCTCAGCACTGAATTTGCCTTTTCAATAATCTCTTCCAAAAAAAGCAGGTTATCATCGTAATTATTGGAAATTTTAATTGCATATTCCGCTGTTTCCCGAATAACAGTAAGAATAGTTCCCTCCGTAGGTTTCATTATTGCCTTATATGCAGTGTTGGAGCCCTCCATAATTGCATTGGCCAAAGCCTTTGCGTCCAATTCCCTTTGATTTTTGACGGCCTTTGCAAAACCTCTCCAAATCTGTGAAAGGATGACCCCCGAATTGCCCCTTGCACCCATAAGTGAACCATTTGCAACTGCACTTGCAATAGTGTATACCTCGGAGTCATCGGCCGCCTTGATCTCCTTCACGGCAAACTGCATTGTCAGGGACATGTTGGTACCTGTATCGCCATCGGGCACAGGAAATACGTTTAAGGCGTTTATCAGTTCTTTATTGTTCTCCAGGTTATTTGCACCGGACATTATCATATTTTTAAGCTGTATACCATCAATAATTCGTTTTGACAAGTTCTGTTCCCCCTTATTAGAGTTATACTCTTACGCCCTGTACATTAATATTTACTTTCCTGACTTTAAGGCCGGTCAAATTTTCTACGGTATATTTTACTTTGCTTATTATATTATCAGCAACAGTTGATATTTTTGTGCCGAATTCCACAACAATGTACAAATCAATGCTTATTTGTTCACCTTCCGCAGTTACCTTAACGCCTTTTGCAAGGTTGTCCCTTTTTAGAAGTTCAACCAGGCCGTCTTTTGCATTTTTGCTGGCCATTCCAACCAGTCCATAGCATTCAGTAGCTGCGAGTCCTGAAATTGTAGCCAATACATCATCTGATATGTTGACTTCCCCATACTGAGTACTGTAAGTGGCAGACATTTGATCTCCTCCCGCTTTTTATTATTATTGTATATGAAAAACATGCATAGTTCAATAAATAAGTATAATATGTTACTGTCAAGTATACGTTGGCAAGTTATCTTCATACAAATCACTTGTCTATGTTTTCTTATCAACTACATTTTACAGAAAGATTTGTATGGTGGGCAATTTAAACATGCAATTTATAAGCAGATTGCTCCAAAACATATATATTGCCATTTGAAATATCTTGTGTTAAACTATATTTGTTTTTATGAAGCCTGTTAATCTATTGAATAGAAAAATGATAAGACGAATTATACTTAAATTAGATAATATTTGTGTAATTTGGGACTCATTGCCGAAGGAGGTGTATTCCATGGCAAGACATTGTGAAGTGTGCGGCAAGGGTATGGTTTCCGGGAACAAAATAAGCCACTCCGTCAGACACAGCCGCAGAACCTGGCTTCCGAACATCAGGACTGTCAGAGCAATAGTAAACGGTGCTCCGCAGAGGTTGCATGTATGCACTAGATGCTTAAGGTCGGGCAAGGTGCAGAGAGCAGTATAAAAAACAGGGTTATGAAACCCCTTGTTTCGGATCAAAGGCGCATAAGTGCGCTTTTTGTCTTTTTACGATGCAAATATTTAGCACCTTAAGAGAAAGGCTCCAATGATAAGCAGACATATCGCTGAAAACAATATCCATCCTATCATAGGGATCATTATTGCAAAAAGTATTCCCAAACCTATGCAAAATGCCAGGAAACCAATCAATTTTTTCTTTTTAAAAAATTTCAAATCGTTTCCCCCCTCAGACTAAATGAACAAGCCGTTGTACAGCAGATATCCGATTGCCGCAACGATGGAAACAATTATGAAATACCATAAAAACAGCGGCATAAATCTTGAAATCAGGAATACAGACAAAATTATGCACAAGCCTCCCGCATACCTTTTGAATGTATATCTCATCTTCAATCCCCCAATTACAGCTATAACCCAAAAAATTAAAACTCCACACTATATAATATTAATGCAGAGCTGTAATTGACACACAAATTGAATTTTTCCTATCCTTAATCCTTGGACATTATTACCAGAAGGTACCCCTTCTTAATGCTCACCTCAACCCTTTCAGCAATAAAGCAGTTGCTTATACCATAGGAATCTCCGGCCTCTATTGTCGCATCGGCAAGCTCGTAATAAGCCCCCTTTGTGCTTATACCCTCTCCTTTCCCCGTAACAGGTATTAATGAAAACATGTCGCCTTTATTCCCATTCAGGGCAATAGAGTCTTTTATCATCCTGACATAGTTTTTATTATCAATAATTGTTGTTGGTATGTTTGCATCTGCCCCAAGCTTCAACAATGCAATATTAGCCAGCATATGGTCTATCCGGCTTCCCGTAGCCCCTAAAAGAATTATTTCAGTCGAAAATGAAAGGGCGAATTCAACACAAATATGTGTATCAGTCTTGTCCTTTTCTCTGGGATACCTGATTACTTCCACTCCCATTTTCTCGAACTGTTCTATGCAAGCGGCTCCGGAGGAATCCATATCTCCGATTATCAAATCCGGAGTGATTTTCATATTTGAGGCATGCCTCGTACCCCCGTCCGCACATATAATCTTATCTGCAGACTTCACAATATCCCGGCAAAAATCGTAATTATTAATTTGGCCGCTGCCGATTATTACAGTCTTCATTTTGGCTCTGCTCCTGCCTTTTTCATCTTTACCACTGCGGCAGTAATATCCCCCGAATTAAAAATTGCAGAGCCCGCCACTATAATATTAGCCCCGCTGCCAATAACCCTATCTATATTGTCAAGCCCTATCCCGCCGTCTACCTGTAAATCTGCTGTAGGATTTTTTGAGTTGATAAGACTTCTCATATTTGAAATTTTGCTGTAGGAGGAGTCGATGAACTTTTGTCCCCCAAAGCCGGGATTTACGCTCATTATCAAAATCATATCCAATTCTTCTATAATATTTTCTAAAACGTTTACAGGGGTAGCCGGGTTCAATGCCACTCCAGCCTTTTTGCCCTCCCCCCTTATCATTTGTATAAGTCTGTGAAGATGATTTGTAGCCTCCGCATGCACGGTGATAATGTCAGCACCACTTTTAGCAAAATCCTTTATATAAAGCTCCGGATTTTCTATCATGAGATGAACGTCAAAGACCAGACTGCTCCGGGATCTGAGACTCTTTATTACAGGGGGCCCTATAGTAATATTGGGGACAAAATGCCCATCCATTATATCCAGGTGCAGCCAATCCACCCCGGCCTCCTCCACTATTCTTATATCCCGTTCTAAATTCGCAAAATCCGCCGACAAAATAGACGGTGCCAGCTTAATCATAAAATAACCCCCAAAATAAATTAATTATGTTTTATCAAGCTTGTTAAATGCTCGCAGCTCTTTCTGCACAATTGCTCAAGGAAATCACTGAAGTGCCTGCGTTTTGATGCGCAATTGCACAAGTGCTCACTAAATAAAGGCCTACAGTTCTTTTTGTTAGTAATGCCGATTATTTTTGAGCTCCTTTATTAAAGATATATAAAAGTCATACCTGATCCTGTTGATTTTTCCATCTGTAACGGCATCTTTGATCCCGCAGCCGGGTTCCTTATCATGGATGCAGTTCTGGAAATAACATTGCCTATACCTTTCAAATTCAGGAAAACAGCTTTCTAATTGTGAAAGCTCAATCTCTCCCATATCAAGAGAGGTAAATCCCGGAGTATCCGCAACCATGCCTCCCTTTTCCAATTTAATCAGCTCTGCATGCCTTGTAGTGTGTGTACCCCTATCAATTTTTTTGCTTATATCGCCGGTTTTGAGCTTCAACCCCGGTTGAATGCAATTTAGAAGAGACGATTTCCCTACGCCGGAAGGGCCTGCAAAAACAGAAACATTATCTCTGAGAATCTCCTTTAACCGTTCTATTCCTTCCAAGGTTTTTGCGCTTGTTCTAATTACATTACAGGGTATATCTTCAAGCATTTTTATTGCTTCGATATTGACACTCGTTTCCTCCAGGTCGATTTTGTTAATACAAACCACTATACTAAGCCTCTTGTACTCTGAATAAACTAAAAACCTCTGCATAAGCATTAAGTCTATTTCAGGCCTCTTTAACGCAAAGACTATGATAACCTGGTCAATATTGGCAACAGTTGGCCTAATCAGGCTGTTCTTTCTTTCCGAAATATCCAGTATATAGCCCTGGAGATTTGCGGGATCCCCCTCGAACTCTACGTGGTCTCCTATTAAAGGTGTTATATTTTTTATTCTGAACTTGCCTCTGGCGCGGCATTCAAATACTTCCTTTCCGTCATCCACATAGTAGAAGCCGCCTATGCCCTTAATGATAACACCTTTTTGCATACATTCCCTCCTTAAAAACTATATGGCAAACTCTCATGCAAGCTGTCATTAATATAGATCTCAAATATGACCTTGCCCTCACCGCTGACAGGTATCTCTAAAGGGCTGTCATTTGAATTGTGTGTCTTCTCATATATCTTGCTACTTGTATCATTCTGCACCCTATATACCGATACTTTCATGCTGCCGATCTCAGGGGGCAGGGAAAATCTCAGCTTGAAGCTGGAAGGTACGGGCTCTTGTTTCTTGCTGTTGACCACAAAATCTACAACACTTTTTCTGCTGACTTCAGAACCGGGATTAATGCTCTGGTTTATAACTATACCTTCAGCGTATTCGCTGTTGCTGCCCGGTGTGATATCTCCCAATATCAGGTCTTTAACAATAAGGTCTGTCCTTACATCTTCAATACTGGCGCCAATGTAGCTTGGCATCAAAAACTTTTCCGGCCCAATGCTTATTACGTAGTCAATTGCAGTACCCTCATCCACGCTGATTCCGTGGTTGATACTCTGGCTGATGACAAATCCATTGGGGTATTCACTGTATCCCTGGCCAAACTTACCCTCTACAAGCCCTTCCCTGTCCAATATCATATTAACTTTGTCATAGCTTTCTCCCACAAGATTGGGAACAATCACTTTTCTGGGTCCCTTGCTTACGACTACCCTTACAGGGTTAGTTATCTTGTTCTTATCCTCAGGCTTGGGAATCTGACTTATTATGCCTCCCTCCGGAATATCTTTATTGTGCACTCTTTCGGTCACTTCCATAATAAGGCCCAAAGGATTCAATATATCCCTTGCTTCATCTTCACTTATGTTCATAATATCCGGTACTTCAACTTCCTTTACTGCGAAAAGGCTATTAACTAGCAAAAATCCCCCTCCCGCCAGTAAAGCCAGAAGTAATCCCCCCAACACCGCCGCAATTATAAAGGCATTGCTTTTACCTTTTTTTCGAGCAGGTTTTTGGTTCTCTTCCGTAATGGCAGGCACCCGATCTATAGAATAATCATCAATAATCAGCACCTCTTTTTTTATCTCGCTGTTATCCGGGTCTTCCTTTAGTATATTATCTCCATTACCATTAAGAACTTTCAAAGGTTCAATCGTCTTGGTATTTTCATCAGTGTATTTGTTTTTCTTTACAAACCCTCCGTTAGGCATTACCAAAGACTGTCTCAAATCATTAATTATTTCCTGTGCACTGTTATATCTTTTGGACACTTCCTTTTCCATACATTTTACAATGATATCTTCAACAGCCACCGGTATTCTGGCATTTAATCCCGAAGGATGCACAGGTTCTTCCTGTATATGCTTCAGAGCCACGGCAATTGGGGATTCGCCCTCAAAGGGCAGTCTCCCTGTCAGCATTTCATACATTACAACCCCCAGTGAGTATATATCTGACTTCTCGTCAGTATATCCACCCCTTGCCTGCTCGGGAGAAAAATAGTGAACAGAACCTATTATATTGCCCGTATTCGTAATAGTGCTTGAAGAAACAGCCCTGGCAATTCCAAAGTCCGTAACTTTCACTGAATTATCCTCTTTGATCAGTATATTATGGGACTTGATATCCCGATGCACAATATTGTTTTTGTGGGCATGGTCCAATGCATAACATATTTGAATTGCAATATTGGTAGCATATTCGATCCCCAGGGTGCCCTTGCTCTTTATAAGTTCCTTAAGGGTCTGCCCTTTTATATACTCCATAACGATATAGTAGTTGTTGTTCTCTGTCCCTACGTCATATATCCCGACAATGTTCGGATGAGAAAGGCTTGCTGCCGCCTGGGCTTCTTTCCTGAATTTCTTTATGAATTCCTCATCTTCTATAAACTCCTGCCTGAGAACCTTTATTGCAACAAATCTGTTCAGAAGCCTGCATTTGGCTTTATATACCAAAGCCATTCCCCCGCCGCCGATTTTTTCTATTATTTCATATCTATCATCTAACACTCTACCTATCACTACTGTCACCACCTTTACATATCCGGACAATAACTGCCGTTATATTATCATATCCGCCCTTTTCCTTGGCCTGGTCTATTAATACTTCGCAAGCCTCATTCAAGTCAGGGATATTTGATAATACATAAGCCATATCCTCTTCTAATACTGTATTTGATAACCCGTCAGTGCAAATTAGTATAAAATCGCCCAATTGAGTATCAAATTGGCTCACGTCAGGCTCAATCGTGCATTCTGTTCCCAGGGCCTTTGTAATAACATTTTTCTGGGGATGGCTGTTCGCCTCCTCTGGCTTTATTGTGCCTGATCTTATAAGCTCTGCCACCAGGGAATGATCCTCTGTAAGCTTTGATATTGTATTCCCCCTTATAAGATAAATGCGGCTGTCGCCGACATGTCCTATGTAAGCCCTGTCTTCTCCCGCCAATACCATTGAAAGTGTGGTGCCCATTCCAAGGCAATTGCTTTTTATTATTGATGACTTATATACCTTTTCATTTGCGTAAAGAATTGCATTCCTAATCAAGTCCCTGATTTCTCCGTCCCCAAGCTTGAGAACTTCAATATTCTTTTCAATGTGAGAGGCTATCTCACGAACTGCCATGGAGCTCGCCACTTCACCGGCATTATGGCCTCCCATGCCATCGGCAACAATATAGAGATAGAAATTATCGATGTTTTTTAGCTTTTCACACAAGAAGCTGTCTTCATTTACTTTTCTGACAAGCCCGATATCCGTCTTTCCGACCGACCTCATTTAATCACCTCAACAAAGAACATTAAACCAATTACACTGAAAAATATTTCGACATAATATGAAAAAACCCTCTAATATGTTTAATATTTTTGCCTTAACTGCCCGCAGGCAGCATCTATTTCACTTCCTAATTCACGCCTTATGGTGGTCTCAATCCCAAAGCTCTCTAAAGTACTTCTGAATGAATTTATATTATATCCGGATGTTTTTTCATATTGTTTCCCCTCGACTTTGTTTAAAGGGATCAAGTTGACATGGCAAAGCATTCCCTTCAATAGTGTGCCCAATTTGACTGCGTCTTTGGCATCGTCATTTACATCTTTTATTAATGCATATTCAAAGGTCACCCTTTTATTTGTCTGCTCAATATAATATTCGCATGCTTCAATAAGTTTTTCGATGTTATATTTCTTATTTATAGGCATTATTTTGCTCCTCAGCTCGTTATCTGCCCCGTGCAGAGAAACAGCCAAAGTGCATTGAAGCTTTTCCCGGGCAAAATCGTATATCCTTGGCACAATACCGGAAGTTGACAGAGTAATATGCCTTTGTCCTATATTCAGGCCCTTATTGTGATTTATCAGTCTTATTAGTTTTATTACCTGTTCATAGTTGTCAAAGGGTTCCCCTGTACCCATAAGAACTACATTCCCAATCCGCTCCCCCGTATCCCTGGAAACAGCCATTATCTCTTCGAGCATTTCACCGCTGGTTGCGGATCTGACAAGCCCTCCTGCCGCGGATGCGCAGAATTCACAGGCCATCCTGCAGCCGAACTGTGTTGATATGCATATGGTTTTGCCGTAGCTATAGTCCATCATCACACATTCCAGTGCATTGCCATCCTCAAAGGAAAGAAGGTACTTTCTTGTATTATCCGCTTTTGAATACTGCATCCTTTCTATTTTTGACCTGCCTATATAAAAATCTCCCTCAAGAAGATCAATCAGGTTCCCGGGCAAATTGGTCATGTCTTTGAAGGATTTGGAATCCTTAAATATCCATTCAAATATCTGCCCTGCCCTGAATTTGGGCAGCATATTGCCTGTAATATAGCTTTCAAGCTCATCATAGCTCAGATCCTTAATATTTCTTCTGTTCTGCATATTGCAAATTACCTCTTTCTCATTCTGGCAACAAAAAAACCGTCGGTACCGTGGATATTAGGAAAAAGCTCCAGATATCCTTCCTGGGCATTTTTACATATCAGGCTTTCCGGTACCAGGCCTTTTAGACTCTCCAGTTCAAATTGCCGGTTATCCGACAAGAATTCCCTGACCACCTCAATGTTTTCAGATTTATTAATTGTGCATGTGCTGTAGATTAGTTTTCCTCCGGGTTTTACATATCCTGAAGACAGTCTCAGCATCTTTTTTTGCATCCTTATCAAATCCTCTAAATTCCCCGGCTCCTTTCTCCACCTCATATCGGGCTTCCTTCTTATTACTCCGAGGCCGCTGCAGGGGGCATCCAAAAGCACCCTGTCAAATTTCCCGGCTGAACCGGGATCCATATTCATTGCATCATACAACTCCGTCCTCACGATCCCTATCCCAAGCCTTTTACAGTTTTGTACCACAAGACCCAGCTTGTGCTTATGGATATCCCGCGCAACTATCGCTCCCCTATTACCCATCAGCTCAGCCAAATGTGCAGCCTTTCCTCCGGGAGCGCTGCACATATCCAGTATCATTTCTCCGGGTTCCGGCCCCGTTATATGGGCCGTAAGCATTGAGCTTTCATCTTGAACCTGATAATAGCCCTTTTTGAATGAATCCTTGTCTTCTATTGATGAAGTACCTTTTATTATTATTGCTTCCGGGTTATAGCTTCCCTCCCTGCACTCTATCCCCTCTTCGGACAATATTTGCATAAGCTCTTTTTTGTTTATTTTCAGCCTGTTGCACCTTATGGTAAAAGAGGGGGTACTATTGTTTGCCTTTAATAGTTCTTCAGCAAACTCATCTCCATAATCTTTGACAAACCTCTCTACCATCCAAACAGGATGAGAATAATACACAGACAGGAACTTATAGGGCTCCCTATCCTTGTCAGGATACTTCAGCTCCCCTTTATTTCTGCTTATATTTCTCAAAACTCCGTTTACAAACCTGACTGTACCCTCATGCCCATATTTTCTGGCAAGCTCGGCACTTTCGTTGCAAATTGCGGAATCAGGCACCCTGTCCATAAACATTATCTGATATATTCCGCATCTAATAATATCTTCCGCCCAAGGCTCAACTTTCTTCTTCCCGGTGAATTGGGACTGCACCCAATCGATAAAAATCAGATTCCTCAAGGTCCCATTTACTATTTCGGTAATAAAAGCCTTGTCCAGCCTCAAAAGCCTGCTATTGCCCAATTCCTGCCTAAGGGCAATATTTGAATAAGCCCCCTCCCTGAGGATCCTGTGAAGAACTTTTATAGCCATATCTCTGGCCGGATCAGCATCTTTCATATGTACCCCTCTATCACAAAAGCTACAGGTCATTCTATCTCTACCTGTAGCTCCATTTATGATGATTTAATCCCTCCGCCCCCTGATAAGCAGAAGCCTTATCAACTGCATGACAGCTGTAAAGGTTGCCGCAACATAAGTCAAGGCAGCGGCATTCAATACTTTTTTGGAAGGGCCCAGCTCCTCTGCAGGCACCAGCCCGTTGCTCTCAAGCAGCAGTATTGCCCTTCTGCTGGCATTGAATTCAACCGGCAGCGTGATAACCTGAAATGCTACCGCTGCAGAGAATAACAGTATACCTATGTCTATAAGCCCCAACATATCAAAAATAAATCCGGCTATAACAAAAATCCATGCAGCCTGGGATCCAAACATGGCTATCGGTGCAATGGTATTCCTAACGACCAGTGGGGCGTAGCCTTCCGAGTGCTGTATCGCATGGCCGCATTCGTGGGCCGCTATACCCACTGAAGCAAGGGAACTGCTGCTGTATACATCCTGAGACAATCTCAGTACTCTGGTTCTGGGGTCATAATGATCCGAAAGCCTGCCGCCCACGCGCTCCACAAGCACATCCTGAAGTCCGTTTGCGTCCAGTATTTTTCTTGCAGCCTCCTGACCGGTAAAACCATAGCTGTTCCTTACCCTGAGATACTTATTAAATGTAGAGCTTACTTTTGATTGTGCATATGCCGCTAATATTATTGCCGGCAATATCAGTAAATAAGTAGGATCAAAACCATAACCATAATAAGGCATTATCATCACTCCTGTAATTTAATCTCTTTTGCAGTCGCTTAACTGTCCCATCTATGCAACCGCCATCTTCATCTATTCCAACCTGACATTTTCATCAATACTGTGACCTCTCAGATAAGCCCCGACACTCATTCTATTTTCGTTCTCGAATTGCAGTTCTTCTATTCTGAGATTTCCTGAGCCGCAGCTTACAACTATTCCTTCACTGTCTGCCTGCCTTACAATGCCATAATCACTATTTTCTGCAGTATCTTCCATTACGGCTGCCCTAAAAACCTTAAAAGCTTTCCCTTTATATGATGAGTAAGCTCCCGGCCATGGCTGTGTTCCTCTTATCAGGTCCCTGATATCTCCTGCATCCTTTGACCAGTCTATTTTCCCCAGGGCTTTACTCATTATAGGAGCGTAGGTGGCTTCTGAGTTGTTTTGCGGTATCCTCCCTGCCCTGCCTTCGGCGATAAGCTTGATGGTATCGGACAAAACTGACGCCCCAAGCTC
>CAYURW010000026.1:20688-28521 GCA_964447145.1 uncultured Clostridiaceae bacterium | reverse complement strand
AAATCTACATGGACGGCAATTCATTGGGACTTTGCTCCAGGGATGCGGAAAAAGCTGTTTTGAGGGCGCTGGATATTTGGAAGGAGCACGGTATCGGAATCTGGAACATTGAGGACAGCAAGTACTTTCTTTATCCTTCTTATCTGGGAGGTCGCATGGCTTCTTTGATAAATGCCGAAACCAACGAGGTAACAATAACAAACAGCGTCACTGTCAACATTCATCAAGGGATTGCCACTTTCTATAAACCAAACAAAGACAGATATAAAATACTGGTTGATGATTTGAACTTTCCTACTGACAGATATGCAGTGGACAGTCAGGTAAAGCTTCAGGGATATGACCCCGCTGATGCAGTAAAAGTGGTTCCCAGTCCGGATGGAAGGATAATTTCTGAAGATGCGGTAATTGAAGCTATGACTGAGGATGTGGCATTGATCCTGCTGCCTTCTCTCCTTTATCGAAGCGCACAATTGCTTGATATGGAACGGATAACAAAAGAAGCCCACAAAAGGGGGATCATTATTGGTTGGGACCTTTGCCATTCAATAGGCGCCATTCCCCATGATTTCAAAAAAATTGACCCTGATTTTGCTATATGGTGCAATTATAAATACATGTCCGGGGGACCGGGAACTACTGCAGGGCTATATATCAATAAAAAGCATTTTGCTATGGAACCGGGATTAGCGGGCTGGCATGGAAATGTCAAGGCGACCCAGTTCCGGCTTAAGCACCAATACGAGCATTCAAATGATGCAGACGGCTGGCTGACGGGGACCCCTCCGATCCTTTCCATGGCGGCAATAGAGGGCATATTGGATATTTATGATGAAGTGGGAATAGAAGGTGTCCGGGAAAAATCATTAAAGCTCACCGGCTATCTAATGTATCTTATAGATGAGCGCCTTTCAAAATACGGATACAACATCGGCAACCCCAGGGAGGACGATAAGCGGGGAGGCCATGTGGCTTTGGAGCATCAAGAAGCCTACAGGATTTGTCAGGCATTGAAAAAGCATAAGGTAATACCAGACTTCCGGGAGCCCAATGTCATACGCCTGGCCCCGGTAGCCCTGTATGTTTCCTATGAAGATATCTACAGGCTCGTAGACATACTTGAGGAATTGACCATAAATAGGGAATACGAGAATTTTGCGCATACCCGTTCTCTTGTAGTATAACTCTCAACGAAATAAAAGCCTTCATTGGGCGCCCGTACCGTCGTTTTCGAAGAATCTCGAAAAGGCAGAGAGGCGTCCAATGCAGTTGCAACCGTTAATGCAGTTGCAAGCACTAATGCAATTGCAAGCACTAATGCAGCTGCAAGCACTAATGCAGTTGCAAGCACTAATGCAATTGCAGGTGTCAGACACAGTTGCAACCGTTAATGCAGTTGCATTTGTTATTGAACCCTTATGAAGGCCTTTACAAATCCGGCAAGAAAGTCTGCGGTTTTTTCTATGAGTTCACTGCTTACCTGTTCTATTGTGTCTTTCTCCGTATGTGTCAGATTAAGCACCCTTTCGCATAGGTCGGAAGAGGTAAGTACCAGACAGGGAATACCATTCAGGGCCCGAAACTATACTTTTATGATCATTAATCTCTTCAGGCAGTAGTCCGGCTGTTCTATTATCCAGATTATAAGAGGATACGGCAGTCTGGGAACCTTTATTACAGGAACCGTCAATGTTTACTGCAAGCAATAAGGGCAGGGAGTTATTTTTAATGTAATCTAAATACAATAGCTGTCCTTTGACCTCATAATACTCTTCGCTGTTAAAGGGGACGAATTCTATGTCGTATTCACTGTTATAGTCATTCAATCTTTCCATAGAAGCAATAAGAACAGCTACTCCGGTAGCATTGTCTATAGCACCGGGAGTACCATACTTCGTGTCCATGTGGGCGCAGAGCACCACTTTTCCTTTTGAAGTCCCGCAGGCGTGTTTCGTTATGATCGGCTGACCGCTTTTTACTCTATTTACCTTAGAATTGATTTTCAACCCCGCATCCCCGTCTTGCTCAAGAATAGGCCCTGCAACATCCTTGTCAATATAAGCCGAAGGAATGGTGAAATTGCCATCTTCAAATATCGGAAAAGGCTTCAAACCGCACATAGGGTTCTTGCCGGTAACCGCAATCAATGCTTTTGGCTGTTTTTCCTCCAGAAGGTCGTAGTGTAAACCTTTTTGCATAGCCTCCTCACGGATGATATCAAGGATCTCCCAGTTAGCTTTGGTACCTGCCGGACGTTCCTTCGATATTACTTGCAAAAGTACTTCAGTAGTTCTCACGAATTTTCTCTCCTTTCATATTACACTTATTCCATAGATTCGCCGGCAAACGGCGTATTAAAATGACACACGATTTTTGACGTATTATATAAATAAAGTAAACATTTTTGGATATTCGAATTGTAATCAGCTATGTCTATCCCATAATTTACAGGTGTCAGTATAATATTAGCATTTTGGAGTCAAAAATTCTTGACTTGCTTTGCTATATTTTTTACGGGCGCCAATATGATGCGATCTTATTTTATCATGGAATTGCGGTGGAGTAGTAACTGGAAAACTCAAGACATATATGATAAAGTAAGGTGTATGAATGCAATGGTGTGGACGGAAGATAGAGCATTCCGCAGTATTATCAATAACAGCAACGCCCAAAAGGAGGAGGAGAATTGAGTACTGCCCCGGTATCAAAGGAAAGATCAAAGGCAATGCTGCTGCTTGCAGCCACTGCAGCAATGTGGAGCATAGGAGGGCTGCTTATAAAGATGGTAAATGCCAGCCCCCTTGCTATTGCAGGGGCCAGGGCTGCAATTACTGTAATCGTATTGCTTATATATATCAGGAAACCAAAATTTAACTGGTCCCTTCCCCAAGTGGGGGCTGCAATTTCCTGTTCTGCTACATCAATACTTTTTGTGACCGCCACAAAGACAACGACTGCAGCTAATGCAATATTGCTCCAATCCACTGCCCCTATATATGTCGCCATTTTTGGGGTATGGCTGCTTAAAGAAAAGGCCACGAAATACGATTGGTTGACAGTTGCCGTGGTAATGGGCGGAATGGGATTGTTCTTCATCGAAAATTTGAGCACCAAAGGGCTATGGGGGAATTTTTGCGCATTGCTAAGCGGTGTTACCTATGCGTTTTTTGTTATTTTTATGAGAATGCAAAAAGACGGTTCTCCTCTTGAATCGACCTTGATGGGAAATATTATAACCACCCTTGTCGGGCTCCCTTTTTTATTCCGGTCAGTGCCAAGCGCTTCAGGCTGGTTTTGGCTGCTTATACTCGGAGTGTTCCAGCTTGGCATACCCTATGTGCTTTATTCCACAGCAATAAAAAAGGCGACTGCTTTGGAAGCGGTGCTGATTTCCATAGTTGAACCAATACTGAATCCTGTACTGGTATTTCTTATGCTGGGAGAGGCACCAGGCATTTATGCGTTAATAGGAGGCACTATAGTCCTGACTTCAATAACGTTAAAATGTGTCCTTACGATAATGCCTTTGAAGACAGTGACCGAAAATGAAGGAGAAAAAGAGTATGACCAAAAGCTATGAGACGGAGGAGATTATATGAGCATCTGTGCATTTCATGATCTAAAAGGTGAAAGGCTATGCTTTAAGGCTTTGGATATCAAAGATACTGAGGAGATACACTGCTTTGCTTCTGACCCGAATGTCAAACGCTTCATCGGATGGCCTTTGATGACGACCCTTGAGGAGACACGGAGCCATATCGAAAAAATGCTAAAAAACGAGTCTGAAGGGACCCACTTATATGCCTCGGTCATAATTAAGGCTACGGGGAAAATCATAGGTACTGTTATGATCTTTAATTTTAGCCAGGCAGATAATTATGCGGAAATTGGCTATGTTTTTCATGCGGACAGCTGGGGAAAAGGATATGGGACAGAGGCTATAAGTCTGGTCAGCAATTTTGCATTTGATTGTTTGAATTTGCACAGGCTCAATGCCCGCATTGTTGATGTGAATATCGGGTCTGCCAGGGTCCTGGAGAAAAACGGATTCATGCTGGAAGGCAGGTTAAGGGACTATTATAATATTGATGGTTCATACCATGACGGTCTGTTTTTCGGGAGACTGAATGAGAAATAGACGGCAAGCAATTAGACATCAGCACTCCCCGGGGGAGCATTTTGGTACCGCTTTGGCAGAATAGCCGATTGCGGAAGGCCTTTCTCATTGCAGCTGTGTGCAAGGGAGTAAAGGCCTTTTGCCGTTTACTCCCGAAAAAAACTTTCCAGATTTGTATATAATTCTTCGTTGCACTCTACTATTATTCTTTTGTTAAACTACTTATGCTTTCTTCTTCCTGCTCTTCTTGTTTTTTTATTGTTTTTACTAGAGTTATTTTTGTTCCAAGTCCAACTATTGACTCTACTTTCATTTCATCCATTGCACTGAGATAAGCACCGGCTACCGGCGGAAATTTTGAATGCACCAAAAATGCATAAGGCGCTGTTTTGTGCAGGGAGCAGCAAAAGGAGTCGATCAGAATAGGGCCGCTGCCCTTAAATACATTGCCCCCTATTACCACAGGGATCTCCATATTTTCCATTTCCAGACGACTTATCAGGCCCCCGAGTATTTCGCCCATTTCGCCTCCCATATCTGAAAGAAGGTCCTGGCATACTGCATCCCCTTTATTTGCAAGCTCAAATATGAGGGGGGTTATTTTCCCCAGGTCTTCGATTCCAAGCTTGTTTTCGGGATACAAAAGCTTTAGAAGACCTTCCATATCATTGGCGCCAAAAGTTTGCGGCAGGAATTTTGTCAGGAGGGTTGTACGTCCAGTGCCCTCATCGGCTCTAAAAGCATGATGGAGGGCGGTTATTGCCAGATCGCTTCCGCCGCCGTAGCCTCCGAGCATATAGGACAAGGCTCTTAAAATAACTCTCCTGCCGTCAGGATGTATGACAGCTGAATTTGCGCCTGTGCCGCATATTGCTACTGCGCCCCAATTGCCCTTCAACCCGCTTCTCATGGCGATCCATGTATCGTTTACCACTCTGTAAGGAATTGGACCAAATATCTCAGAACATAATTTATTCAGCATAATGAAGTCAGGTTCCATATCAGCACCGGACAGCCCAAGATAGGCCATGGATATGTCCTGAGCTTTAATGCCTGCTGTTTTCAGGGATTTTTCAAACAACTCCACCAAAATATTTTTTGTCCCATCGAAACCCACCGTTTGATGATTTGATGCCCCGATGCAGTGATCTGCAAGTATATGCCCTGTTTCATCGCCGATAATACATCTGGTTTTTGTTCCTCCCCCGTCAAAGGCTGCTATATATATCAATTTATGACTCCTTCCCTAAAAAATTTCCCAGGTAATCTTTGTGAGCATCAAGTAAATCGGACAGAAGCCTTGCTGCTTTGTCCCCGTTATGAACCAGAGGGTGGCACATAAGCGCTTGAAAAGCCTTTTCTCTGGAACCAGTTATGGCAGCTTCAATTGTAAGCTTTTCGTAGGTTTTGACAGATATCACCAAAGGCCTTATAACTTCAGGGAGCCTACCCAAAGCCAATGGATGCGCCCCGGTATTCGTTATAACACAGTTTGTTTCAACCACACTATCCATATCCAGGTCCGATATTGCCCCTTTGTTTGGAGTATTTACAACATGGATGGCTCCGGAATTGGTGTGGATGCTCTCAATCAGTGACAGGGCAGCCTCTGAGTAGAGGGAGCCTCCCCTTTGAGAGAGCTGCTCCGGTTTTGAATTTAGTGTGGGATTTTTATAAATATTGAAAAGCTCCTGTTCTATTTTTCTCACCTGTTCTCCCCTGGTTCCCCTGCCGGATTTCACTGATTCCATCTCCTCGGACAGCATAGCATCTTCAAAATAGTAATAGTTCAAGTACGGGGAGGGGATAAGCTTGATTTGCCTGAGCACATCTGCGTATTCAGGCATTTCGTCTATATTTGCGACAATATTTCCCGACGACAGGTCCATTTTCCACAGCTTGTCTGTCACGTCTCTGCCATATAAATATACCTTCCTTATCCAGCTCAGGTGATTAAGACCGACAAACTCGCAGTATACGTCCTCCGGGCTTTCACCGAGGAGCCTTGACAGGTCATGCTTCATATTAATGGGCACGTTGCAAAGCCCGATGCACTTGATTGATGAATGCTTGCTGACAGCTTCTGCAATGATGCCCGAAGGATTTGTAAAGTTTATCAGCCAGGCATCGGGGCATAGCTTTTCCATGTCCTCCGCAATGGAGAGAATCACAGGTATGGTTCTCAAGGCAAGAGAAAAGCCCCCGGGACCGGTTGTTTCCTGCCCTATAATATTGTATTTGAGGGGAAGCTTCTCGTCTAATATTCTGCCTTTAAGGCCCCCCTGGCGGAATTGTGTGATAACATACGTACAATCCTTCAGCGCTTCCCGGAGGCCATAGCTTCCGGCAACCTTAATGTCAGAACTGCTTTTGGCAATCATTCTTTCAGCCAGATTCTTCATGATTGTGAGTTTTGCTGCCGCCTCGGGTATATCAACCAATACGACTTCCTTCACTTTAAGTAAGGCATTTCGTTTCAAAATTCCCTCAATAAGCTCCGGAGTATAACTGCTTGCGCCCCCTATCACGGCGATTTTTACAAAGTTACCCATAGCATCACCTATTAAAAAAGTTAAAGCGGTTTAATAAATATATACCATTATTTGAGGATAAATACAATAGCATTTATAAATATATTTCAGCCAATCATGTATAATTTACGGCAACAAACACTAATGTAGATTTATTTTAACCCAAAGTAAATCAAGGCAACAGCAATTTGTTTCAGCGATGTCAAACAAATTTTTGTATAGTTACAAAATATAAATACATAAATTAAAAGATTCTGTAATCCATTGACAAAAAATGAAATACATTCTATTATAAAGTTAAAGCGGTTTAACATTCATATTGCGGAAGATACTATCTGAATATAATTTGCATCAAAGTATATGGGAACTAATATTTTTTTACAGTTCGCCGATTGATTTTAGTGCCCGTGCCAGAATTTCCTTTAGAAACGGTGCATGGGCGGCAAATGCGGCGGAGCCGCCTTTGTTCTTTAGCGGCATTTTGGTGAAAGGAGCTTAACCAATGAGAATCAGCATATATGATGTAGCTCGGAAAGCAGGATTGTCCGTTGTAACTGTATCAAGAGTATTGAACAATGCCGGAACAGTACGTGAAAAAAACAGGGAAAAGGTGCTGAAAGCCATTGAAGAGTTGGGTTATCACCCCAACGCCTCCGCTAGAAATCTGGCCAGGGGCAGGACAAATGTTATAGGGCTCATTATACCAAACCTCTCAGACCCATTTATAATGAGTGTAGTGGAGACAGTAGACAGGGAGCTTGAAGAGAGAGGGTATTTTCTTGCCTTATCGATCATCAGCAAAAACGAGGCTGACGTCAACAAGAAAATCAATCATTTGTTCCAGCAGGAAAGAGTTGATGGGATCCTGGCTTTGACTCCAATGTACGAAGAAGAAATAGTCCTGGATCTGAAAAAGAAAAAAATACCCTTCGTCATAATGGATAATCAACGCCTTCCATTCACGGCGCCATCCGTAGTTGTAGACAATTATAAAGGAGGCTGGCAGGCTGCCCGGCATCTGTTAGACCTGGGACATACCAGAATTGCACACATAGGGGGGCCCACAGATATTCTGGCTGCTACACAAAGGGAGGAGGGTTTTACAGCTGCCTTGAAGGAAGCAGGTATTATGCCCTTTGATATTATACGAAATGAATTCGAAATAAAAACCGGCTATGATGCTAT
>CAYURW010000026.1:829-20678 GCA_964447145.1 uncultured Clostridiaceae bacterium | reverse complement strand
AAACATACCCACTGCAGTTTTTGCAGCTGATGATCACATAGCTTTCGGCGCACTTGATGCGGCTAGAGAAGCGGGTCTCGGGGTGCCTGAGGATATGTCCCTGATCGGCTTTGATAATCACCCCTTTACATCCCAGCTTCATCCGCTGCTCACCACCTTCAATCAGCCTTCAGATGAGATGGGGCGCAATGGTGTGGCAATTTTACTGAGAATAATGTCCGGAGAACAAAAAAGAAACATAGTAATAAAGCTCGACCCGGATTTGATTGCAAGAGAATCTACTTCCGCAATATGACCCCGGAAATTTTATCAAGTGCTTGCGGAGTAATGCACACAAAATGCACAAGTATGGAACTGAAGTGCCTGTGTTTTGGTGCACAATTGCGCAAGCGCTCATTGAAAAAAAGGAGTGGAATCAATGAAAAGCAAAAAGATTATATGCTTAATATGTGTTCTGACAATCATGAGCTTATTGGCTGCTGCATGCCAGCCAAAGGCTGTAGAGACGGACAGCGGTCAAAGTGATCCGGGAGCGGCGGCGACAGTTGATGATATCAGAAAACAGATCCTGTATGTAACAGGACTTTGCTGGGGAGGAGAAGTAGGGTTCAATGTTATGAGCGGAAATGCCAACTTCCCGTGCAATAACACCAATAACGAGCTGATTTATGAAACTCTCTTTGGTTTTAACGGCGCCACTGGAAATATTGATCCTATATTGGGAGAGTCCTATGAATGGGCAGATGACTATACCATCAGGGTCAAACTGCGAAAGGGCGCATACTTTAGCGACGGCAAACCTCTTACCAAGGATGATGTTATTTACAGCTACCGGCTGGGAGACAAATATGAACTGCCCTGGTCCGGCCTTTGGATGCACACAGAGGATATTACTGCTGAAGGAGAGGACACAATTGTCTTCAAGCTGAGCAAGAAAGACTATAACTGGCATTCTTCAATTGAGTGCCTTACAAGTGTGCCCATATATCCAAGGCACATATGGGAGCAGGTAGAAAAGGATGCCAACTATGAAACGGGAGGAATGTATGAATATCCCAACGAAGACCCTATAGGCTCAGGCCCCTACAAAGTAGTAACCTATGACGAATCAAAAATTCTATTGGAACGGGACGGCAACTATTGGGGCAAATCGGTTTATGGAACACTCCCGGGGCCAAAGTATATTTCCCACCTATTGTTCAAATCAAACGATTCCGCCAATTTGGCACTCAAAAACGGTGATTTGGACTACAGCCAGGACTTCATACCCAATGTATGGAAAATGTGGGAATCCGGTTCGCCGGTAAGGACTTACATCGATGAACTGCCTTATTATGTGCCGGATTCAATGCCATCCCTTGTTTTTAACCTTTCAAAGAAGGGCTTGAACAACGTAGAGGTAAGAAAGGCGCTGGCCTATGCCATAGACTACAAAAATATCGTAGACATAGCTATGAACGGGTATTCGGATGTAGTCGAGCCGGCACTTACCGTGAATATCCCAAATGAAAGCAAGTATCTGGATAAGGAAGCAGTTAAGCAATATCAGTGGCACACAGATTTTGACAAAGCAAATTCCATACTGGATGCCTTAGGAGCAAAAGCCGGCAAAGACGGTATAAGGGTGCTCCCTGACGGGACCAGACTGGGGCCATGGGATCTGGAGTGTCCCTACGGCTGGACAGACTGGAATGCAACTTTGGAAATAGTAATGCAAAATGCCAAGAAAGTCGGTATTGAGTTGAGGACAAAGTTCCCGGAGGAGCCTGTTTATTATAATGACAGGGATACAGGAAGCTTCGACATAGTAATGACCACCCCGGGGGACGTGATATCTCCTGCACAGCCTTGGCTGCGATCCAGAGATGTAATGTATTCAAAGGGAGTGACACCTATCGGGGATATTACGTTCTACAACTTTGGCAGATACAAGAATCCAAAGGCTGACGAAATTCTTGAATCAATAGCAAAAACAAAGGATGAGCCACAGCTTAAGAAGTTATATACGGACCTTACATTGTTATATCTTAAGGACATACCTACAATACCCCTTATGTACAGACCTACTTACTTCTTTACTGTAAATGAATCCGTCTGGAAGGGCTTCCCCCATGAAAAGGACGGGAAGAACATACCGCCCTATTGCTTTGATGGTGCAGGGATAAAGTCCCTGTACAGCCTGACAAATAAATAGAATGATCCATATTTTTGGCGGGGCGGCTATGCCGCCTCGTCAAAAACTTAAGGAGACCAATTATGTAGAAGTATCCATTATTGGCTAATGCTATGGAATCTCCATCTGTCAAAAATGTTTAAGGAGACCAATTATGAAGAACTATACAAGGTTTTTTCTCAAAAAAGCTTTTTGGTATATGCTAACCTTAATAATAGCTGTAGGCCTTAACTTTTATCTGCCCAGAATGATAAAAGGCAATCCGGTGGATGCAATTGTCGGGAGGGTGGCCAAGGGTATTTCCGACAGCAATACAATAAAGAAGATATATGACAATTATTATAAGGAGTACGGGCTGGACAAACCCCTGTCCGCACAATTTATGATATATTTGAAGAATTTAGCGGTCGGGAATATGGGGACCTCATTCAGCCAATACCCCAGAAGGGTGAATACTATTTTGGCATCTGCCATACCCTGGACGGTTGCACTTCAGCTTCCGGCAATACTTACCGGCTGGCTTGCGGGAAATATTCTGGGGGCTTTTGCCGCATACAAAAAAGGTGTTTTTGACAGGCTGATATTCCCTGCATGCCTGTATATTAGTGCGATGCCTTTTTTTGTATTTTCAATCCTCATGCTTTATTTGCTGGGTATATATCTACCGATATTCCCAATAGGCGGGGGTTACAATATAATGCTTTCCCCTGCACTGAGCCTTGAATTCATGCTCTCTGCAGTCAAGCATCATACTTTGCCGTTCCTGTCCATAGTTCTTGTAATGGTGGGGGGCCAGGGAATAGGGATGAGGGAGATGGCATTGTATGAACTGAACTCGGATTACGTTCAATACAGCAAACTAATGGGAATCAGGGAATCCAAAATAATCCGGTATGTATTCAAAAATTCCATGCTTCCCCAAATCACAGGCCTTGCCCTGTCTCTTGGGACAATGGTGGCAGGGGCCCTTATAACGGAGATCGTATTTAATTATCCCGGAATAGGGACCTGGCTGTTCAGGGCAATAAGAAGGCTGGACTATCCTCTTATCTCAGGATGCACTCTTATAATTACCATTACAGTGCTTGCCGCAAACTTCCTGCTCGAAATAATATACGGACTGGTTGATCCCAGAATAAAGGCTTCTCAATTGGAGGATAACTGATATGAACAGCTCAGTGAGAATACTTCTAAAATCTGCGAAATTTAAGATTGGGGCTGTACTATTTATATCAATATTATCAGTGGCTCTGCTCTATCCTGCAATTAACCCTGGAGATCCCTTTGAAATGGTAGGTATGGCTTTTCAACCTCCCGGGGAGGGCTTGATCCTGGGTACCGACAATTTTGGCAGGGATGCATTTCTTGAGCTTACCTACGGCACAAAAACTTCCATGATTGTGGGGCTGGTATCGGGGGTGATTGCGACACTGCTGGGCCTTGCGGTTGGTTTGTTTTCGGGATATAAAGGCGGACTTATTGATGATTTCCTGACATCTGTAACTAATATTTTTATGGTGATCCCCTCATTCATAATACTTATATTGGTATCCGTAAGTATTGATTCACGCAGCCTTTGGGTAACAGCTTCAATAATTGGCCTGACCAGCTGGCCGTGGACCGCAAGGGCTGTCAGGGCTCAAACCTCATCACTGAGGAACAGGGACCACGTAAATATAGCCAGGATATCCGGATACGGCACAGGGAAAATAATATTGTTTGAGATTCTTCCCTATATTGCCTCCTATGTGGTAATGGCTTTTATAATACAGCTTGCAACGGGTATATTATCCGAGGCTTCGGTGTCAATGCTGGGCTTGGGGCCCTTGAATACAGTTTCCCTGGGTATAATGCTAAACTGGGCCTTAATGTTTGAAGCACCGATGGCGGGGGCATGGTGGGCTTTTATACCCCCTGCAATTGCTATAAGTATTATAACCTTTTCACTTTACCTTATGAATATGGGGATGGATGAAATATTCAATCCCAAGATAAGGAGCTAGGTATGGAAAATGAAATGCTTCATGTAAGTGACCTGAAAACTTATTATAAAACCAGGAGCAATGAGCGTATTTATGCGGTGGATGGTGTTTCTTTCTCTTTAATGGAGGGGGAGGTGCTTGGGATCGCCGGTGAATCAGGATGCGGAAAATCCACCCTTGCATTGAGCCTCATGGGGCTTTTTACACCGCCCCTTTATTATAAAAGCGGCTCCATATCGGTTAACGGGCAAAGCATAACGGATATTTCCAAGGAACAGCTTCGTACCGCTATTCTCGGCAAGCAGATCTCCTATATACCTCAGGCGGCAATGAATGTATTAAATCCCACATTAAGGATCAGGCATTTTATTGAGGATATAATGGAGGAACACAGGCCGGAGCTCAGCAAGAAACAGGTCTATGAGCTTGCCGCTTCAAGGTTTGAGACACTGAACCTGCCCAAAAAGGTACTTGAAGCCTTTCCTATAGAGCTTTCGGGGGGGATGAAGCAAAGGACTGTCATTGCAATATCCACTATTCTAAACCCCTTTGTTTTGGTTGCAGATGAGCCGACCTCCGCTTTGGATGTGACCTCCCAAAAATCCGTAGTACTTCTTTTTAAGGATCTGATGAAGCGGGGATATATCAAATCTCTTGTTTTTATTACTCACGAGCTTCCTCTTTTATACCATATAGCAGATGAAATAATGGTAATGTATGCAGGGGAAGCAGTTGAAAAAGGCACAAGGGAAGAGGTTATTTTTTCACCGATTCACCCTTACAGCAAGGCATTGATGGCTTCCATAATAGTTCCCGAAGAGGGGGCAAAAAAACGCAAGCTGTCATCGGTTCCCGGGGTCCCGCCGGATTTGAAGCATAAAATCCCGGGGTGCCGTTTTGCGGAGCGCTGCGAATATGCGGAGGATGATTGCCGGAACAGCAGGGTCGAAGAAAGATCCGAAGGAGACAGAATTTACAGGTGCCTCAGGCCAAAAAGGAGCGGTATAGATGGATAATATTATGGATAGTATCATTGAGGGCAAAAATATATCAAAGGTTTTTGGCTATGGCAAGAACAGGACGATAGCCGTCAGTAATGCCGATTTTTCCTTTCTCAGAGGGGAAGTGGTATCAATAGTAGGTGAAAGCGGGAGCGGAAAGACGACCCTTGCAAAAATAGTAACGGGGCTTTTGAAGCAGACAGAAGGGGAGATATACTTCAAAGGGCAATTGAGGAGCCTCGGCAGCCATAGGGACAGAATAAGCTATTGGAAGGAAGTGCAGGCTATATTTCAGGATCCCTTTTCCTCTTTTAACATATTTTTTAAGGTGGAGACACTGCTTAGAAACTGCGTAAAGCTTGTGGGAGTCAACTTTTCGGAGCAGGAAGCCTTGAATATGATGCGGGAGGCCTGCGGCTTTGTCAATTTGAAATATGAGGAACTGGCAGGGAAATATCCTTTTGAGCTTTCCGGGGGCCAGATGCAGAGGCTCATGATATCAAGGATATTTATAATGAAGCCCGATATATTGATTGCTGATGAACCTACGTCAATGATAGATGCCTGTTCAAGGGCTTCGATTCTTGACATTCTCATGAAACTGCGGGAAGAAAAAAGAATGACCATAGTCTTCATCACCCATGACATAGGGCTTGCTTATTATGTCAGCGACAGGATATTCATTATGGAAAAAGGAAAAATAATTGAAGTAAGCGATGCCGAAGGGTTGATAAGAAACCCCCGAGAAGATTATACAAGGCAGCTGCTAAGCGACGTTCCCCGGTTAGGCGGACGGTTAGGCGACAGGCTGTATTCAAGGCTGCGGGGATAGCTTCCCGGAGTCTTTGATTGGTATGTTATATGTGAAACGGCATGTGTAGTCAATAATGCGTTAGCATTTTAGTTGGAAGGAGACATTCACTTATCTTTGACTTTGTTGATCTGATCCCAGCTAATATGGCAATACCCTCCCGGATTCTTATTCAAATACTTCTGGTGGTATTCTTCAGCCTTGAAATAATTCTGCAAAGGCTTTATCTCAATGGCAACGGGTCGATCAAATTGGGTCTGCAACTCTTTAATGGATTCTTCTATTACAGGAAAATCTGCCGAATTCACGTAATAGATACCCGTTCGGTATTGAGTCCCCCTGTCATTACCCTGCTTATTCACTGAAACAGGGTCTATAACATCAAAGTACAACTTTAATAAAGAAATCAGGCTTATCTTTCCGGGATCGTACTTTACATGAACTGTTTCGGCATGGCCGGTATTATGATGACAAACCTCCTCATAGGTTGGGTTATCTGTTTTTCCGTTGGCATATCCGACTTCCGTGAAAATGACCCCCGGCGCCTCCTCCAGGTATTTCTCCAAACCCCAGAAACATCCTCCGGCAAGGTAAATCTCATTCATTTTAATCACTCCTTATAGTATTATTTCTCTGTATGGTGTACCCTATTGTATAGTATTATACTCCAATAGGGTACTATTCTGATGTATGGTATATTCTACTGCAGGGCATTATTTTCTTTATCCATTCAATCCCCGGCTAATCAGAATATGTCATTTTATAATATGATAATTTGTCGGCTTCAAGTCTCTGCTTCAGCTTTTGATGATCTCCAACAACTACCCTTATTCCGTTTCTCCCCAGCATTTTAAGCATCCAGTAGTCACCCATTGAGTCTCCTGCTGCCAGAATTGGATTACGGTTCCCATATCGCGGAAACAACTCTTTTCGAATAATCTTTTCTTTGCCTTCATCAATAGGAGGTATTTCATCAATTATATCCTTTTGAATATGCTGTGCGATAATTTTATTTTTATCTATCGACTCATTAAATTCGGTTGCTTTAACCACACCCAATATAACTTCATAGGAAGATGCCGATACAATATAAATATCAATATCACGGCTTGTTAAGAACTCCATAAGTCTGAAGATATTCTGATTTACTTGCACACCTCTATATAGAGTCGGGTTTAGTCCAATACTCATAAGAAATTCATTTTGTTCCACAACAAGGTGTTTGGTAAGCAGCAAGTTCTCTTTATAAACACTGTTTGCCAAATTACTTATTTCCACCTCCGAAAATCCCCATAAGAATTTAAGTATCCATTGATATGTAAAGTGACGATTACAATACGCATTTGCTATTTCCAAAAGCGATAGCATACCGTGGAAAAAACTATAATCTCTGCTTTCCTTTGTTTTTGTTCCTTTATTAAAAAGCTTCCGGTATAGCTTACTGATATCATCTTCAACAATTTTTGTTAAATGGTATATTTCGGGTGGTGCAATAACGAGTTGGTCGCTTATTCTTAAAACTGAGTCAAACTCTTCAACAGAACTGTAATAACAGAAATTTTCTGCCTGATGCATATAAATCAGTTCTTCTATATCATTACTTATACAAGTGTTATCAAAGTCAAATACAGCATATTTTTTAGTCGTGTCTTTACTTATTTCAAGTTCCAATGCGGAATACAATTCTATCATACTATCTTCCTCCGTAAATTATGCAGTAATATTTGTTTTCTATAACTGTTGCAAACTGAGCATTGCCATTATCCAGTTGAAGCAGGCAATTTGCATTTTCTTGAATTAGCTCTGTTATATTAATACTGATTTTTAAAAAAATATTATGTATTAGTGTTATATTATTGCCGCTGTCTGTAGTGTCAAAAATGATTTCACCCTCGGAAGTAAAAAATGTCAATTGATAGTTTCTATATTCAGTTACATCGCTAAGTAAATCATCAATTACAATATCAAGTCCAACTATCCCCTTAATATTATTTTCCAAGTATATCTTTTTGACAAAAGAGACTACATAAGATCTAGAGGTATCAATATAAGGATATGTTATCGTAACACTGTTTGGATTCTCTGCCATTGCATCCTTGTACCAGCACCTGCTCTGGACACTATAGGGTTCTGTTCTTTTTTTCTCCAAGAACTCCTTTTGCCTGCTTCTGCCGTTATTATCCAATGCATCACCATTATCGCAGATTCCTAAAAATGTTAAGTAAATATGTTCATTTTCTTTATACATTTTACATAGCATTTCTCTCACATCATCAATATATTTTGAGTCTAGTGTTATACTGTCAATACTTATATTTTCAAGATACCGGCACCAAATTTTTTCATTACTGTAAGTATCTATAATATGCTTATAATAGCTAAATCGACTTATTATAAGTTCAAGCAGCTCGCTTTTTTTATATCTCATATCAGCCTTTTTAGCTTTATTAACCCTAATTGATTTTATATTCTGAATCTTTCCTGTTCCAAAAGCATGCTGGATATAATAAACCTTATTACTGATTCCGGCATGATGGTGCTTGATACATTCAATTATATAGTACTTAATCCCCGTTTCTATACTAATATCAGGTTCTATACTTCTTACAAGCTTATAGTAACTATCAAAACTCGTCTCAATACTAAGCTTTCTTGCCAGTAATATCAGAAGGCGAATTATCTTAAATTCGTAAACTTGATTTAGACCGACACTATCAATTATTTTCTTAAGTTCATTCATATTGCAATTAGATTTTTGAGTTTGTTCAAAAACGATTCTGTAAAACTCATGAAAATACATTGTCAAATGTTGTCCCTTGCTGATAGAAAAAGCTAATTCAAAAAAATCATTGTATAAATTCTTTGCTCTGCGAAATCCGATAGTTTCTATATCATTAACAACCTTACTTATTTCATCAGTCGTGAAATCAATTGTACTGGAATTATTAATGATTCTTGTATGCCCGATCACCAGATTATATTTTATTAGTTCACACAACCTTCTGAAATACAATTGATACTTGGTTTTTTCATCAGTATACTTACCGTAATGAATTAAGCAAATAGACCCCAGAACAGGGATGAAAGCCCCGAATAGAGTTCCCAGGAAGTTTTTAAGAAAGCCGAATTCAATAGTCAAGGATACCCCCCCTTTATTAGTTCAATACCCGTTTAAGGCATAGGCGAATATCATAAGTTCGCAAGGATTTATGATATTCGCCTATGTGCGTTTTGCGCAGCAAAAAATCGCACGAGCATTTAATAAGAAGATATAATGTATGCGAAATATTGTATACATTATATCATAAAACCGTAAGGCTTTTCTTATCATATAATCACCTTTATCAGCAGTGTCTAACATTTCTCCAAATAGTAGTATAGGTAAAGCATATAGATAATAATATAATGACTTCATAACTTCATAACTTCAGCGACTTCCCTGACACCATATGCCTCTATAGGTCCATATACCACCATAGGTCTCATAGGCCTTCATTATGATTAATTACGGCTATTGACAACAATGAAGAAAAAGATCTTATCTTTGGTATGCCCGTTTGGAACGCCTATCTGGCTGACCTGAACGGTGACGGATTGCCAGAGATTTGTGCCACTGTAAGTATTGGGTCGGGGATAATTGATACCCATGCTGAAATTTTCGATTATGCAAATGATAGACGATACACATTAAGTGACCGGATGATACATGACTATGCTTTGTCCATCAAAAACGGCAAACTGATAGTGGCAAAATCGAAGTTCAACGGCGGTGAATTGGGCGATGGGGAACTTACAGTAGTTAATAATGAATTGATTGCAAATTTCTGATAGGTCAATGCTCAAACCGTACAAAAGGGAGTGCGGAAGTGCAATGGGAAATTGGTTGGGCAAGTATATAGGGTTACCGACATATTCAGCAGCCCTATATATGTCTATTATTCAAAATTGCGTATCAGATCATCAAACGCATCTCTTCTGCGTATTAGTCTCTCCTTGCCATCAGAACAGATCAAAACCTCTGCCGGCCTCAACCGGCAGTTGTAGTTTGATGCCATGACATAGCCGTATGCCCCTGCATTCATCACAGCTATGATATCTCCTTCATCAATATGAGGGAGTGTTCTGTCTTTCGCCAGAATATCTCCGCTTTCGCAGATATTTCCGACAATGGTCACTTCCTCGTCTTCATAACAGGTCCCGTTCTTTTTTATTATGCTTATCTTATGATAGGAATCATAAATAACCGGTCTTATAAAAGCATTAAAACCTATATCTGTACCAATATATTTGACACCGTAATTATCCTTGACGGAATAAACCTCACCCAGGAGTATTCCACATTCGGCCATTATATATCTTCCCGGTTCTGACTTGAATACAACCTCTTTGTTGTCATAATCCTTTATAAAGCCTTCCAGCAGAGCATCAAGCTTTTCAGATAATCTGGTCAAGTCAAGCCTGTTTTCACCCTCTTTATAGGGAACTCCAAAGCCGCCGCCCATATCAATGAATTTCAATCCTTTGAATTCTTTGGCAATATCCAGAAGCTTTCTTACACCGTCAACGTATTTATCTTCATCTAAAAATAATGACCCAATATGCTGGTTAATTCCCACAAGTTCCAAGTCGTATTTCTGAACTACTTCCTTGACCTGCCCGATAAAATGCTTTTGTACCCCGAATTTTGTTTTCTTTCCTGCTGTCACGACCTTTTCGTGATGTCCAGCTCCAATTCCGGGATTAAATCTCACAGAAACCCGCCCTCCCCGGTTGATTTTGCCAAAAAGCTCAAGCTGAGAAAGGGAATCGACACTTACAAGAATGTCTCTTTCTATTGCATACATCATTTCGTTTGCAGAGACGTTGTTCCCGATATAGAAAATCCTTTCTCCGGAGAACCCCGCCTTTTGCTGTATGAAAATCTCTCCGGGAGACATTGCATCAACGTCAATATCTTCACTCAAAACAATCTTCAAAAGCTCCAGGTTACAGTTTGCCTTAGCAGAATAATTGACCCTGTAATTCTTGTTAGGTAAGAGGTTTTTGATCTCTCGGCAGCGCTTTCGCAGTGTTTTTTCATCATATACATATAAAGGGCTTCCATATTTTTTAATTAAATCAAATACTCTTTCCTCATCAATAAATAAATTCTCCATTTCGATCCCCCTAAAATTTTTGGGCAGTCAAAGCTGTTTTTACTCCTACCGGCATGCAGTATAAGGTCATTGGGAAATTGCATATATTACAATCCCGCTTAAAAAACGAATTTCTGTGAATAATTTGACATAATGGAATTTTAATAATTAATCTATCACTTATTAGTGATTTTTGCAAGTAAAATTATCTATTTCTGATTATGAAAAAATATTTTTAAAACTAAAGAATGACTCAATTGACATAGTAAATGCAACTATAACGCCCGAGGGTGGTTTTTCCCCTGTGCCACTTACATATTTTTTATACTGACATTTTCACTGATTATTTACAGTAAAATTATATATTTCTTTAACCATTCTGTGATTCTGTGATCCTGTGATCTTATGTGATATTCTGTGATCCTGCCATATTGGAAATTATTTGCTCCTTTAGCCATGTTCGCATTATTAAAGAAATTTGGGTCAAGCCCATTTTTTGGACAAAATTTCGAGTTTGGGACTAAAAAGTGAAGAATATTTGCATTATGTTAACAAAAATATGACTTATGTTAACTGGTTTAACGGATTTAAGCCAAAATTCAGTCCCATAATCAAAAATTTGTCCAAGAATTTGGATTTTTTCAATTAACAGGTTAATAATAAATTAACATAAAATATGAAGTGTGATTTAGCCAATATGAGGCATAATGGGATAATGATGCAAAGACG
This sequence comes from uncultured Clostridiaceae bacterium, assembly GCA_964447145.1. Lineage (GTDB taxonomy): Bacteria > Bacillota > Clostridia > Lutisporales > Lutisporaceae > BRH-c25. The sequence goes on along the minus strand of CAYURW010000026.1, from coordinate 8,847 downwards.
CAAAACGAATAAATGAAAGATATGCCAAGCAAATGTTTACGATTCAAACACCTTCTGATAGAATTATTTAGAGGGGCATATCACTTCGCTATATAGAATACGCCAGTATACAGCTAATTGAAATAACGTGCATTCTTTGGCATATTCTATGAATCAAGGAAACACTTTAGGATATCCGGCATCTAATTCTGGGATATCCGGCATCTAATTCTGGGATATCCGGTATCTAACTCTGGGATATCCGGTATCTAATTAGCTGATGTCTATCCTAAAATGTATAGAAGTAAAGGAGTGAAACAGGAAAAACCGCAGGCAGAACTTATCACAAAAGGAGGTTGTATTTTATTATGTTATATTTAAACAGGCAGGCTGTCTCCTCGCTTGTCAATTTTGATGAGATGATTGAGACCATAGAACAATCAATGGAAATTTATGACAAGCAGCAGTATATACAGCCTGACCGCATTAAGGTCAATGTGACCGATACCGAAACATATCTCTACATGCCCTGCTTTACCCGACAGACTAAGGGGACCAAAATCCTGACACTTTCACAGGAGAATTCCCAATATAATCTGCCTGTAATTCAGGGAATTATGCTGCTTAATGACCCGAAGACCGGTACCATTGACTGTATCATTGACGGGGCCTCCATCACAGGTTACCGTACCGGGGCGGTTGGTGCAACGGGAATCAAATATACCACCAATGAAGACTGTAATAATTTAGGCATTATCGGCACCGGGGTCCAGGCATTTTACCAGGCTCAGTATGCGGCGGCAGTCCGCAATATTGAAAATATCTACCTTTATAACACTACTGCGGCCAAAATGTCAGATTTTGCGAAGCGGCTGAACGAAAAGCTGCCTAAGGTCAACATCATCCCTACAACTGGCCCGGAGGAATTGGTCAAAAAGGCGGATATCATAATTACAGCAACACCATCCTCGACCCCGGTGCTCCCCGATGACGCAGAACTTCTTAAAGGGAAGCATTTTATCGGCATAGGCTCATACAAACCAAATATGCAGGAGTACCCGGAGAGTATATATAAACTGGTTGACAAGGTCTATATCGATGTGGATTTTGCTTTGGAGGAATCGGGAGATTTGATAACACCCATCGAAAAAGGCTGGTTCAATAAGGAAAATGTTCAGACACTTTATTCGGCAATGAAAGCCGGAAGCATTGACCGGAATGGGACTACATTCTTCAAATCTGTCGGAATGGCGCTGTTTGATATTATGATTGCCGATAAAATATATAAAAGGGCTCTTAAGACAGGAATAGGCCAAAAAATAGAGTTATAGCTCTTTTGGGTATTCTGCCAAAATCATGCACAGTAAAAAACTTCACATAAAGGTATGCTTAATGTCATAGAACTGCGCTATACACTGATAAATACCTTAAGCGCATTCTATATAGGTTGCATAAAAAATACTTCAAGGATTAATTATGCAACCTGTTAATCAAGGAATATGATTTTATATCTGAATATCAATGTAGATGTTTTTACAAAACAAATAATTTACAGCATTCTGAAACAGGATTAAGCAAGTAAATTCTAATAATAAAAGGAGGAATAGACCATGATGAATTTTTCTCATTACATAACATGTATTGATGCCCATACGGCGGGTGAGCCGCTTCGAATCATCACAGCCGGTTTTCCGCCTATACCGGGAAAGACCATTCTGGAAAAGCGAGACTATGTAAATCAGCACTATGATGGATTGCGCCGTATGCTGATGCTTGAACCCCGCGGGCACTCCGGAATGTATGGCTGCATTCTTGTTCCTGCAGTTACCCCGGACGGTGACTTTGGAGTGCTTTTTACTCACAATGAGGGGCTCAGTTCCATGTGCGGACACGGCATTATTGCTGTGACAAAGGTTGCGATCGAAACTGGAATGATAGGCCACAGAGAAGGCGAAAATGTAGTAAAAATCGATTCGCCGGCAGGCCGTATTACAGCGTATGCAGATGTGGAAAAAGGCAAGGTGCTGCGAGTACGATTCCAAAATGTTCCCTGCTTTGTTTACAAGGAAAACATCAAAGTGCATGTTGACAGCCTGGGAAGAGACGTAATATGCGATATTGCCTATTGTGGCGCATTCTATGTTTATATTGATGCCGAAAAGGTCGACTTGAAGGTGGAACCGGAATTTGCGGAGCAGCTTGTGAAGACCGGAATGGAAATCAAGCACAAAGTCATGGAAAAGCACACATTCAAGCATCCGACAGAACCGGGTATCGACTGGCTGTATGGCACAATACTGACATCGCCGGTCAAACGGGAGGGGAACAGGCTTATTTCAAATAATATCTGCATTTTCGCAGAGGGACAAATTGACCGAAGCCCTACAGGAACAGGCACCGGAGGGCGTACTGCGCTTCTTGTGCACAAAGGTATAATGAAGGATGGAGATATTCTGGTAAACAAGAGTGTGATAGATACTCCTATGGAGTCAAGAGTCGTCAGCCACTGCAAAGAGGGAGACTTTGACGCCGTGATCGCAGAAGTGTCGGGTACTGCGCATATTACCGGATTTAACAATATTGTACTGGATCCTGAGGATCCGCTGCCGGAAGGGTTCCGCATAATTGGTTCCTAGCTTCAGTGCCTCTTGTGCACAAGAAGGGATATAATATGAAAAGCCGGGGGCCTGACCATTGCACCCGGCTTTTTTGGCAAGAAGATACCCACCTCAAAAATGCATTAGCATTTTTAGGTGGAGGGGAACATTCACTTTGCACTATAGATAAGGTTATATTTCCCACAGTCAGTTTACTTCCGCACTATAGATAAGATCATATTTCCCATCATTGCTTAGAAAGATCTCCTCTATTTGATCATTAATTAATCGGTCTACCTGCCCGCTAAATATGATGCGTGCACTTACTCCGCAATTTGAGCTCAGAGACCTCGGAACAGGCATTAATTCACAGTGGATATTTCCCTTTTTCATAGCCTTATCAAATTTTATTGCTCCCGTATGGGTAAAAAAGAGCACCTGATATTCCGCATTCATTTTTTTGCTTTCAGCACAAATGTGCCCTCTTTTTCCTCAATTGCAACTGTATATCCGGCATTTTTCATAAAACGCAGAACATTTTCCTTTGCAGTATTATTGTCTACGATGACCTCTGCGCCGTCCCTTTCTTCCTCAAGGGCTTTTTTTGTCATGAGCACCGGCTGTGGGCAGCTCATGCCACAAGTATCAATTGTTTTCATATTTTCCTCCTAACGCCAAAGTTGGTATGGCATTTCTTAATTAGTTGCATACTGGTACACCCTGTGCAGTTAACATAATACTTGTCTATTTTCATACTCTGCATTGTGTACATAATTGCGACCTATTTGCCCGGTGCACAAATACGCATTCGGCGTACTTGAATTACGCTTTTCCCTTTTGCAAAAATTCTGAATTGAACCAGGATATTACCAGTAGAATCAATATACAGATACCGACAGAGATTTGCCCGTTCAAAGTAGCGCCCTTTGCGCTGGAGGCCAGCCCGAAGTTATGGCTGATGCCTGCCCCGACAATTAACCCCATTACACTGACTACCGAATCGGTATTGCCTTCACCTGCCAAAACCAGCTGTCTCATGGGGCACCCTCCCAGAAGAACGGAAGCCCATCCTACCAATACCATGCCCAGGAAATTCCACAAGCCGTCATTGTAGGCAATAGGTTGCCCTTCAAAGCCGGGATTAAAATATCCAAAGGCAAGATTCCCAAGAAAACTTACTGCCAAAATTGATAAGGTGCCAAGCAGAAGATAATTATCGCGGAAAAGTATCATATCCCTTATGCCGCCGACAGTACAAAGTCTTGTCTTTTGTGCAAGGGCACCAACAATTAATCCGGCTCCAAGAGCGATCCAAATTGGTGCCCTTGATGCTCCCGGTCCGGTTTTACTGAAAAATATAAAAGCGGGTGCCGTAATAAGGAGGGCTAACAGGCCAATATTGACAGCCGGAAACAAATATCCTTCCAAACTTGTGTGCTTGTAGCTCCTTTTGAGGTTGAAGCCCTTGTTGAGGAAGAAGATTCCAGCATAAATACCCGCAACAAATCCGGCTAATCCTAAGAGCGCATTAAAATCTCCGCCCGCAATACGAAGGAACATCCGAAGGGGACAACCCAGAAAAACCAGTGCCCCGATCATTACAATCATAGAGAGAGTGAATCTGGTAAAAGGAGAGGACCCTCCCCGAGAAGAGAATTCTTTGTTCTTAAGAGCCAGAACAAATGAACCCAGCACAAGGCCAATGATCTCAGGGCGTATGTATTGCACTGCTTCCGCCCGATGGAGACCCAATGCCCCCGAAATGTCACGAATAAAACATGCGATACAAAAGCCCATATTGGCCGGGTTGCCAAAATAAACTAAGAGGACAGCAAGTAGGCCAACTATGCTGCCGGCAATAATAATTCCAGTTTTTTCTTTCATAATTATGATTTCTCCCTTATAAAATTTGTTATTATGTTATTAGTTTAATAATGTTTACGCCATTAGTAAAATAACAAAAGCAAATAAATTTGCTCCTAATTATCACCGAAACGAATACAAATTGTTTTTTTACCCATTCCAATGTATAATTTAAGATAAGGATGATCAATGGAGGTGCACTGTGAAAGAAATATATATGGACAGCGGGGCAACATCCTTTCCAAAGGCCCCTGGAGTAGCTGAAAGTGTATACAATTACCTGATTCATACAGGTGCAAATATCAATCGCGGTTCTTATTCAAATTCCATTGCGGCAGAAAATGTTGTATTTGAGACAAGAGAATTGCTATGTTCCTTTTTTGGCTTTGACAAACCGGAAAATGTTGTTTTTGCGAAAAATATCACAGAAAGCCTTAATGTATTGATCAAAGGACTCTTCAGAAGCTGCGTCCATGTAATAGTTTCCTCCATGGAGCACAATGCAGTTATGAGACCCCTCAATGCCCTTGAAGGAAGAGGGGTTGCCTTTTCAAGGGTTATGTGCAAGAATGACGGCCGTCTCGATGCCAAGGATTTGCTGCCCTTGATTCGCCCTGATACAAAAGGGGTAGTAATGACCCATGCCTCCAATGTATGCGGTACTGTTCTGGATTTGGCTGAGGTCGGCAGGCTATGCAGGGAGAGGGGTCTGTGGTTCATCATTGACACTGCCCAGACAGCGGGAGCCATTAAGGTTGATATGGACGAGCTGTGCGCTGATGCCATTGCTTTTACAGGACATAAAGGGTTGCTCGGTCCCCAGGGGGTTGGAGGCTTCCTGGTACGGGATGACTTGGCTGAAGAACTCTCCACATTAATTGAAGGCGGCACGGGGAGCTTGTCAGATACCGAAATGCAGCCTGCCTATATGCCGGACAAATTTGAAGCGGGGACTCCCAATGTACCGGGCATATATGGGCTCAATGCTTCATTGAAATATTTACAGAAGATGGGGATACAGGAGATATATAAGAAAGAAATGCAGCTCATGTCTATTTTTATGGAAAAGCTGATGAATATGCCCCATATTGAGGTAATAGGGAAAAAGGATATGGAAGAGAGAACCGGGATTGTCTCTATAGATTTCAAGACCCAGGACAATGGTGAAATGGCACATCGACTCGCTTCGGAATTCGGAATCATGACCAGGAGTGGAATGCACTGTGCGCCTTCCGCCCACAAGACTCTGGGAACTTTTCCAAAGGGTACGGTACGTTTTGGGTTGAGCCATTTTCTTGAGGAAGAGGATATCATATATGCTGCAGATGCCATATATCGTCTGCGGGGATGAATCTATGGACAGCCTTTACTGAAAATGCATGTGAAATTATGCAAACACTACGGAGGAAAAAATGGAATTCAATCAGGTAAAGATTTTTGTTGAAGTAGCGAGAAATAAAAGCTTTTCGAAAGCAGCAGAAATACTGTTTGTTTCGCAGCCTGCCGTTACCAGCAATATACAGAAATTGGAGAGCGAGCTTGGAGTTACGCTGATCGATAGGAAAACTAAGAATATTTCCTTGACTGAGGGAGGCAAGCTGTTTTACCGATATGCGGTGGAGCTGCTGAACATATATGCCGTGGCTGAGCTCTCTCTCAGCGAATACAAAAAGAACATTGAAGGCACTCTGGAGATATGTGCCAGTACTATACCGGGGCAGTACCTGCTTCCAGGCATTATCAAGGGTTTTCTGGAAGCTTACCCTTCAGTTCAGTTCACTATTAGACATAAGGACTCCGGCGAAGTATTCGATGAAATACTTTCCGGCAGGATAAATTTTGGATTTGTCGGAGCCAAGCATCCTTCGGAAGCACTTGAGTACATCGACATTTATGATGATAAAATGGTGCTCATCACTTCCCCCCAAAAGGATTTTGCCAAAGACTCCGTCAGCATAAAAAGCTTGGCGGGAGAAACCATATTGCTCAGAGAAGAGGGCTCCGGTACAAGGCTGCTTCTTGAAAATGCACTGAAAAAGCAAAAAATGGATGTGACAGTATTCAAACCACAGATAATTAATGACAGCCTGGAGGCTATCAAAAGAATGGTAGCACTTGATATTGGTATTAGCATAATGTCTGAAATTGCCGTAAAAAACGAAGTTGCTTCCGGACAATTAATAAAGTATGAAATCCGGGACCTGGAGCTTAAAAGAAGCTTCAGTCTAGTCTATTGCAATAACCGATGCCTTTCACCTCTTGAAGAGAAGTTCGTGCAAATGCTGAGGTGCCAAGCACTGAAGTCATAAAGTTTGTTGCATCGAATGGCAATAACTCCATATCTGCAATGCTTGGCACAATAATCACATAGTATCTGCAATGCTTGGCACCAAAACTCCATAATATCTGCAATGCCTATTCAAAGCTGACATACAAGCCCCATTCGTCGGTTGCATTACTGTCAAAGAATGCTTCAAAATTACAATTCTTACCCCTGAAGCTTACATTTTCCTTTAGGTACTCTCCCGAATCAACGGTAATACCCGCAGCGGGCAGTTCCTTCTCCCATTCCTGTATATCTGCTTTTGTGATACCTTGAAAGTACAAATATCCGTAAAGCCCATCCTCGTCAGGTTCCTCTATACTAACCAGATACCCTTTTTTCAAGGGTGGAATAAAGCTGAGCATTTCAGGCCATTCCATCTCTTCAATTTTGTAAGAGGATATCTGAAGGACAGTATCAGTGTTAAACTGAAGCTTGACCGTAAATGCATCCTTCTTATAAGCACGATTATCCTCTTTAAATCCATTGGCAATAAGAGCCTTTATATACTCATCCATATCCTCCTGATTAGTGTCTTTGATAAGAATGAAAATATCATATTCTCCGTTTCCCCCTGTGTTCCAGCCGTTAATTTTCCCATTTGTGTAAGCCGGCATACCCGGAGACAGATATTCCTTAGGCCAGTCTGTTTTTACCCCCAATACCTCCATGGCAGCTTCAAATGCGTTATCCTCATTTATCTCCGGTAAGGAAGTTGATGTTGATGTTGATGTACTGGGAACGATAACCTGCTCCTCACTTAAGGAGTTGAGAAACAGGAGTTCTACCATATCCTTGCTTATAGGATACTGAGATACCGGTTTAAAATCTTTGGCAAAAGCTTCTTCCATTACAGGAACATCGCTATTGTTACTTCTGCTATTATTGATACTACTGTCGCTGCCGCTGTCGGTTTTTCCCATTGAGCTGCAGCCCGACAGTACCGCTGCAATGCTTACTATAATAATGAGCCTTTTCATTGCTCATTCCACCTCCTATCAAATCAACCCTTACTACTTGCTTTCAGGGAAAAACGCTACTTCCTCAGGAGTCCCTCCACCTGTAAGAGGCACTAAAGGAGGAAATGGAGGAGGCACCAATGGAGCCAGATCGTGGGTCATGGTTTCTTCACCTTCCTGGCTGTCTTTCGCCAGTTCTTCTTCCATTCCTTCATTTACCTTCTTTCGCCACTCTTCTAATGCCTTTTCCTGTTCTTCCTTTCTTGCTTTCTTGCTTTTTCTCATTCGTTCGGGGAG
>CAYURW010000026.1:0-819 GCA_964447145.1 uncultured Clostridiaceae bacterium | reverse complement strand
TCTCCGCCTTTTCTATATCACGTAAGGGGAACTTCTCCAGCATTGCAGGGAAGGTGAGGTCTCCCCCTCCCGGCTTCATGTTGAGTAGTGCTATTTCATAGCCTCCTTCATCCCCTATCAGCTTCATATCCAGGGGAACAGCGCTTTCATCTCTAAACATATCTCCCCCAACCTCAATCCCCATATACTCATCCTTTATCTGAGGATTCAATACTGAGACTCTATTGGTCATAATAGAAATTATGGCATTGGTTCCGTTGTCAGTCTGAGAATCGATGCTGAACCGTGCATTATTGTTGTATGCTTGTATATCGACGCCACCAAAACCCTCCAAGAATCCAAGGTTATTTGCCCCTAAGAAATCTTGCATATTCTGCTTCATGCTGAAGGTAACATAGCCCACATAAGGGTTCTTGTCACCATCGTTAAAAACCGGAAGCGAGCTGGCGGTGTAGCCTCCGAACTTCATGGCATAAAGGGAGAAGCGGCAGACAAATTTTGCTCCATCACCCATATCCAAAGTGGTTTGACATACTCCGGGTGTCCTGACGATCCAGTCGTACTCCGACATATCCTCTGTCTGTACTCCTTCAGACTCAGGCTTTTGCCCTTCATAGGGTTTTGTAGTATCAGGTTCCTCCTGAGCAGGGGGCGCTGTTTCACCGGGTCTCTTGGGCGGTTTTTTCTTGCGCTTGCCGGGACCGGTGTCAGCCTTGGAGGATTCATCCCCTTCTAAAGGAGGGTCACACACTACATCACTTCTCTTCACATAGCCATAGAAGGAATGTCCGTAAGTGTGTGTACCTTGTGTTATAGAGG
>CAYURW010000025.1:21752-28737 GCA_964447145.1 uncultured Clostridiaceae bacterium | reverse complement strand
CACCAGAATTTTCTCCGGAAAAGGCTTATGGGCGGAAATGCGGCGAAGCCGCCTTCACTCCTATCCCTCATAGAAAGGTAAAAAATAATATTTAACTACCTACTTAGTTTTTGTACAAAATCCAGGTAGCAAAATCCTTACAGTTATGGGATTTCATTTGCTGTAAATGCGGCAGGTTTGACCTGTGCTGCCGTTATAAATAGTTTGACTATAAGCTGATTGTATTGTAATATTTGTATATGAAGAGTATCCTAAAATAATTATACGCATAGCGGAATAATACATATTTAAAAATAGAAATTTAACCTAATGCGCAAGAAGCCCTCACCTCTTAGCAAAGCGTAGGTGGTGGGAATATGTGACTTGCCTGAGATTCGATTGTTCTAAGCATCAGGTTATTTTAGGGGATACTGCACTTAGTTTTTATTAAATTTTATTTAGTACTTATAGAATACGGATGTTATATTTTGGGGGTGATAAAAAGACAGGAGTATTATTAAGGATAGCTCGAATGGGGAGGGCTATGGAATCAATAGTCTTTAAAATGAGAAGGAGGAATAGTATGAAAAAGTTGTTATCCTTGACTTTAATCACCGTTATGGTGCTGGCCCTGGCGCTTACAGGGTGTGCAAAACCTGCACCGGCTCCGGGTGGAGAGGCTGCTCCGGCAGAGGATGTAATAAAGCTCGGTGTATTTGAACCCTTAACCGGCGCAAATGCTGCCGGTGGAGAGCTTGAAGTAGAAGGTATCAAGCTTGCTCACAAGCTATATCCCGAAGTGCTCGGCAAGAAAGTTGAGCTTGTCATTGTTGACAATAAGTCAGATAAAGTTGAGGCGGCCACCGCTGCAGCCAGGCTGGTAGAAAAAGATAAAGTTACTGCTATAATCGGCAGCTGGGGAAGCTCCCTTGCAATGGCAGCCGGAGATATCGTAAGAAATGCCAAGGTTCCGGCAATGGGCACCTCCTGCACAAATCCCCTTGTTACGCAGGGTAATGATTACTACTTTAGGGTTTGCTTTATAGATCCTTTCCAAGGAGTTGTTATGTCAAACTATGCATATAACAAGCTGGGTGCCAAGAAGGCAGCTATAGTGCAGGAAGTTTCCAATGACTATGCTGTTGGTCTTGCAAAATTCTTTACAGATAATTTCAAGAAGCTTACTGGGGATGAGAACAGTATTGTTGCAGTAGCCAACTACAACACAGGTGATCAGGACTTCACAGCGCAGCTTACAAACATTAAGGCTCAGAATCCTGACGTTATATTTGCCCCCGGCAACTTTACGGAATCCGCCCTTGTTATTAAACAGGCAAGGCAGCTTGGAATAAATACCCCGTTTATCGGAGGAGATACCTATGAGACCCCGGAATTTGCAGAAATTGGCGGAGATGCTGTTGAAGGCGTTGTGTTCTCAACATTCTTTGCAACAGAAAAACCTATAACCTCTGAATCAACAGTATTTTTGGATGCTTATAAGTCTGAGTATCCCGGTAAGGAACCGGCAGCGGTTACAGCTTTGGGATATGATGCATACCTTATAATTATTAAGGCGATTGAAGCTGCGGGAGCATCTGACTCAGCAAGTATACATAAAGCATTACTTGCAACAAAGGACTTCCAGGGTGCAGCCGGCCTTGTAACCTTTGACGAAAACAGAAATGCTATTAAGAGTGCGGTTATTAAGACGGTTAAAGATGGTAAATTTACATTTATGGATGTAGTTCAGCCCTAATTAAATTAATTGCGGGCGGATAAACCTTCCCCATATTATTTGAAATAAAGAGTATATAAAATGCATTTCCTCCCTTAAAGGGAGGAAGTGCGTTTTATGTCAAGCAAATTGACGGTATTGGATATACTGGTACTTCTTGTAAGGTTGCGGCTCGATGTATGCATAAGCAACGAAAGCCATAATTTGATCATAACTTGGCAAGAAGACCTCCGCTTCTTACCTTACTCGCAAGTAAGGGCGCAGGTGGAGGGAGAGACTCACTGAATGGAATAATATTTTTGTACAATAAAATACCAGGAGGACGAAAAGCCAGCTTGCTTTCGGTCCTTGTCAAATTTTACTTAGGTGGTGTATATATGACATTTGAATTGTTCTTACAGCATCTGGCTAACGGTATATCACTAGGAAGTCTGTATGCCCTTGTTGCCATAGGTTATACAATGGTCTACGGTATTTTGAGACTAATAAACTTTGCCCATGGTGATATATTTATGATGGCGGTATACTTTGCCTTCTTTGGATGTGTTTTATTTGGAATGCCATGGTATGTGTCATTTGTAGTCGCTATAGCTCTGACGGGATTATTGGGTATTGTTATTGAAGCTATAGCCTATAAACCGCTTAGAGAGGGGATAAAAATACCAAAGCTTACAGTGCCTCTTTTTGGATTAACCGGTGCGGCGGTTTACAAATCTGCAAAGGAAGCCCCGCGTATTACCCTTCTTATTTCTTCCATAGGTGCTTCTTATCTGCTGGAGAATCTTGCTATCGTGATATTTGGAGGAAGGCCGAAGACTTTTCCGCAGGTTCCTATATTCACCAACATGGTACATATAAGAAGCATTTATATTCAGATGCTGACTTTTATGATCCCTGTAGTTACATTTGCCTTACTGATAGCACTTATGTATCTTATTAATAAAACAAAAAGCGGCATGGCAATGAGAGCTGTATCAAAGGACATTGAAACTGCGAGAATAATGGGTATTGATGTAAATAGGACAATATCCTTTACCTTCGGTATAGGCTCCTTATTGGCAGCTGTGGGGGGTATAATGTGGGGCCTCAAATTTCCAAGTATATTGCCCCTTATGGGTGTGATGCCCGGGATCAAATGCTTTATAGCGGCGGTAATCGGCGGTATTGGAAACATTGCAGGTGCGGTGGTCGGCGGGTTTATTCTCGGCATAGGCGAAATCCTTCTGGTAGCATTTCTTCCGAAACTATCAGGTTATAGGGATGCTTTTGCCTTTATTCTGCTTATTATGATACTCCTATTCAGGCCAACGGGCATAATGGGAGAAAAAATATCGGAGAAGGTGTAGCTATGAAGAAGAATAGTATTTATACGATAACCGCTATAATCATTTTGTTTGTGCTTGTGTATTTTGCCAATACCAGTTTGGATTCATATATTTTGAGAATCCTGAACCTATGTGGTATTTATACGATACTTGGACTCAGCATGAACCTGATAAACGGTTTTACCGGGTTGTTCTCCCTTGGGCATGCGGGCTTTATGGCTGTTGGTGCCTATACTACGGCAATGCTGACTATGCCTATTGCCACCAAGCAGATGAACTTTTTCCTGGCACCTCTTATTTCTCCCCTTGACAAAATCGTATGGCCTTTCCTGCCATCGTTGCTAATGGCGGGCTTGCTTTCTGCTTTGGTTGCTTTTTTGATAGGGGCGCCGGTGTTAAGACTGAAAGGGGATTATCTTGCCATCGCAACCCTTGGTTTTTCAGAAATAATAAGGGTGGTATTTACAAACACCCAAACACTTACCAACGGTGCACTGGGGCTTAAGGGAATCCCGGGGGTAACAAACCTCTGGTGGAGCTTTGGGACTGCAGTATTTACAATTTTTATAATGGTATCCATCATAAATAGCAGTTATGGAAGGGCCTTTAAGGCCATAAGAGAGGACGAAATCGCCGCAGAAAGCATGGGAGTCAGCTTATTCAAACATAAGGTAATGTCTTTTATGATAGGAGCCTTTTTTGCGGGGATAGGCGGAGGCCTCCTTGGAAATCTTATAGGGGCTATTGACCCGCTGATGTTCAGGTTTTTTATGACATACAACATTCTCTTGATAATAGTGCTTGGCGGTATGGGGAGCATCACGGGAACAATAATATCAGCTTTTATAATCACAATTGCACAGGAATTCCTGAGATTTTTGGATGAACCAATTTTTCCGAAAGTACCTGCTCTCCCGGGATTAAGGATGGTCGTATTTTCCATATTGCTAATGGTTGTCGTATTGTTCTTTAGAACGGGCTTGATGGGTACAAGGGAATTCAGCTGGGACAAGATGATCAGGTTTTTTTCAAAAAAACCTCTTGCTAAAGGAGGTGCTGAATAATGAATGTAATGAGGACAGATAATATTACAATGCAATTTGGCGGGTTGACGGCTGTCAAGGAATTTAACCTTGAACTGAACAAGAACGAAATAGTGGCCCTTATCGGACCTAACGGAGCCGGAAAGACGACAGCCTTCAATATGATTACCGGTGTTTATCATCCAACCGCCGGAAGGATACTGTTTAATGAAAAAAATGTTGTTGAAGGCAAAGAGGTATATACTGAAAAGAATATCACAGGCCTGCGGCCCGATCAAATAACAGGCCTCGGCATTGCAAGGACATTCCAGAATATCAGGCTTTTTAAGGATCTAAGTGTTCTTGATAACGTTCTTATTGCCAACCACTTGCGAATCAGCTCAAATATTTTTGAAGCCATATTCAAGCTTCCAAGGTACCGGAGAGAAGAGAAACAAATGGTGGAAAAATCCATGAATCTTCTGGAGAAGGTGGGTCTGGCTGAATGCAAGGACGAAAAGTCCAGCTCACTTCCATATGGACAGCAGAGAAGGCTGGAAATTGCAAGGGCTCTTGCTACCGACCCGAGCATACTTCTGCTGGATGAGCCGGCGGCAGGGATGAACCCTAAAGAAAGTGAAGACTTGACTATTTTTATCAGAAAAATCAGGGATGAGTTTGATTTGACGGTATTCCTTATTGAGCATCACATGCAGGTTGTAATGGGTATATCGGACAGGATCTATGTTCTGGACTATGGAATCACAATTGCCAAAGGAAACCCCCATGAGATCCAGAATAATCAAAGAGTAATAGAAGCGTATCTGGGGGTGGATGAGGATGCTTAAAATAGATGACCTGGTGGTTGCCTACGGAGGCATTGAAGCCCTAAAGGGGATAAGCCTTGAGGTTGAAGAAGGGAAAATAGTAACATTAATAGGTGCTAACGGCGCAGGTAAGAGCACAACTTTGAGGGCTATAATGGGGCTAGTAAAGCCTAAGCAAGGCACGATCACATACTTGGGGAACAATTTGCTTGAACTGAAAACTCAAAATATGGTAAGCAAGGGCATAACGCTTGTCCCGGAAGGGAGAAGGATATTTCCCAATCTTTCGGTGCTTGAGAATCTGAAGGTGGGTGCCTTCGCCAGAAATGACGAAAAAGGCATTAAGGAAGATATGGAATGGGTATATGAGCTGTTTCCTATACTGAAGGACCGAAGCTGGCAGGTGGCAGGCACCCTGTCCGGAGGGGAGCAGCAGATGCTCGCAGTCGGAAGGGCGCTGATGTCAAGGCCGAAGCTCATGATGATGGATGAGCCATCCTTAGGGCTTGCTCCTCTCATAGTGAAGGATATATTTAATATAATAAAAGAAGTAAACAAGCAGGGAGTTACGATCTTGCTCATAGAGCAGAATGCAAATGCCGCCCTCCATATTGCCGATTTGGGATATGTCATGGAAACGGGGCGTATCATACTGAAGGGTACCGGTATTGAACTGCTGAACAATCCCGATGTCAGAAAGGCATATCTCGGGGAAGCAGCACATTAGGGATGTATGACATAACGAAGAGCTTTGGACACACAATCACAGCACTTTTCTTGTATATCCGCACAGGTTATACAGGGGGAGTGCTTTTTGTAGTTACCCTTTTATATAAAGGGTTACTTTACCCAATCGGTAGCAGCTTTTCGCACTAACAATATGAAAGGGACTAAAAATATCAGACTCATAATCATGATTACAATAAAGTCCGCCATTACAAATTCTGTTCTGCATAAGACCGGTTGTATGACCATGAAAATCATCAAAGCTATGAACAACATAGAAGCATGGAAGTAGGAAACTAAACCCATAATGCATCCAGTTGCCGATTTTCTAAAAAAGAGTATCCCGCTGACAATCCATAGCGAGCATATGATCAAGTCTGCGATATTTATGCCTATATCCGGTAGCGGCATGATTACGGCATTATTTGCAAAGTTGACCAGATTTATAATTGCTCGCACCACGAATACAAGCCCCATAATGATAAGGATGCTTCCATAAGCTTTAGGACGATGGACGGGTTCGCTGGGAGGAAGCATTTTTTGATACTCAAGAGATGTCAGCATCAATACGACTGCGATAAGACCTAACAATACGATGAATGCGTCCATAATAATGCTGTATATATTCCTGACTGCAAATAAGCATGCAATCTCGTTATAAAGGACAAACAACAGTGAACCTGTCCAGCCGATCAGTCCGAGTCTGCTGCCTCGCAGTGCCCGAATAACCGAAAAAATCAGGATAGGTGTGCCGAAGAACAAATTTATGACGTCATTTGGGAGAAAAGAATTATACAGGTCAGATGATGGGTATATTGAATATTTCCATACTAGGTTGACAATGGAGTTAATGGCAAATAATAGACAAACCGCAACGGAGATAACGGTAATGTTCCTAAGATTTCTCTTGATCATTATTTATTGCCTCCAATCATACTTTCCTAACTTTATTATATCAATTACTTTGATAGATGCCACGAATAGCTCATCTTTTCAAGCCCATTAAGGCACGCTTTGATAGGGAAACTTATTGAAACGTACTCCAAACTGATACAGAAAAACAATAAGAGAGATGTTATCTTAATGATAATGCCTCTCTTATTGTTTTCAAAACTATCGTAAACGCAAGATGCAAAGGAGGATTCCATCAGCTTAATTGTTTCCCCTTTGTAGCTCCTGCATTTGAACGAATTAAACATACCTATACATTTTAGAATAGCCGAAATATTATTAACTGACGTCTATTCAAAAATGTATAGCGTATGGGGCTGGTGCAAGTATATGGAACTGATTAGTACATTAAGCTGTCTGCCTCACTCATTATCCACCGCTTGTCTAGCAGAAAGCAAAAAGAACCGTCCCCACCGCTTT
>CAYURW010000025.1:0-21652 GCA_964447145.1 uncultured Clostridiaceae bacterium | reverse complement strand
CCCACCGCTTTGCTCCTAACGTTGGCTTCTGTTTATATAAAGCTCGGTGCTGTCATTTCTGACAGGCTTGAGTTCAGAGGTAAACACTCTGTTTTCCGGATGCTGCTCCATTATGTCAAGTACCTCAATAAGTCTGGTCAAGTATTCGCGGATACCCAGCTCGGATATTTTTGCCCCGGTTTTTTTACAGGAAATCAGGGTCCAGCTTCTTATAGATTCATTGCTGGTATTAGGATTGAAGCTGTACAGCATTTTGTATATTTCAATTACCTTGTCTGTCAGCTCTTGCAGATCTTCCACCTTAAGCTTCTGCAATCTTATAATAGGCTGTCTTACATCGTGCAGGGCTGAATTGGATTTGTCAATTGCATCTCCAAGCCTTTGGGACAAAGCTTCATAAGTCTTTACACCCTTTTCGGGATTTTCAAAAAAATCATTGGTTGCGGCAAAAACAAACATGCAGCCTCCCAATTCTCCCGAACTGCATATATCAATGATATTTCTTAGGTTCTCGTAGGAAACTCTTCGGATATCCACCCTTTCATTCATAATCAGTTCAAGTTCATCTACAAGTATAACAAGACCGCTGTAGCCAAGAAGTGTAATAAGCTTTACGAAGGCTTTCAGGAAATCCATTGAATTAAGCCGGTCGACACTTCCCACTACTTCAAATTTTGCCTTAAGGTTGGCAGGAATGTTTTTTTCACCGGTGAGCCAGGAAGCGGCCCCTTCTGAAAGGATACTGTCCTTATTAACCCGTGCCTTTATATAAGAGAGGAAAGCCCGTGCAAAGGACATATTGTATTTGTTCAATGACGATATAACTGCATTTATCTCTAGGGCGGCCCTGTTTTTGTCCGGGTCCTTTTGAAGCCTTGAGATCCATATATCAAAAATATTTTCAAAATTAGTTGATGACTTCCCTGTAATGCTAAGTGTGAGATTGTGCATAACATGATAATACAAATGCTCAAGGTTATTTAATCTAAAACCTCTCTCTACCTGTATCCCGGACACTATGAAATTATTTTTGACAGCATTTTGTTTTATCACATTCAACAAAAATGACTTTCCCGAGCCATATTCCCCGTTCAGAAATTTAACGGTGCCGCTGCCCTCGGAGATCAATTCAAAGCACCTGGCAAACTCTTTGATCTCCTTGTTTCTTCCCACACAGAGATGCTCAAGCTCATGATCCGGAACAACGCCGTTTTTTAACGCATTTATTATGTGTCTTGCCTTTTGTACAGTAAGATCCATGCTATAGCTCTCCCAAAATCGTGCAGGCAGCTGCAAATCTCCGCCTTGTAATATGTTAATTCGGCATTAAGATACAAATTTCCTCCAGTGCCGTGCAGCAATTTTCTCTATATAAGGGAAGGATTTTGTGCGAAATGAGGAGAATTCTGGGAAATGAATGAATTGACTATGCAAAGTATCTGCCTATAGAATATAATTGTATATAGCAAATGCCTATCCTTAAATGTATATGGCAGCAAACAGTATCAACAAACATTGACAGCAAACAGTATCAATAAACATTGACAACAAACATTGACAACAAACATTGACAACAAACATTGGCAGCAAGCATTATCAGCAAATATTAGCAGTAAACATTGTCAGGGGGTAATTTGTTGGAGGTAACGGTTACACTTGCAGTTATTTTTTCATTTCTTATGTTTAGTGTGTACAAGGGGATAAACATAATTTATCCTCTTTTTACCTGCCTTATGGCATTTATTATTATCGCATATAGAAGAGGCTTCAGCCCTAGGGAGCTTTTCAAAATGATCCTTAACGGGGTTAAAAAATCTCTGATGATTATCAGCATAATACTGCTTATAGGGGCTGTCACGGCAGTATGGAGAGCTTCGGGCACAGTCGCTTATGTGGTATATTACTGTATTAAGTTTATGAATCCCAACTATTTCATTTTATATGCATTTATATTGACTTGCATCGTTTCCTTCTTGCTGGGAACCTCCTTTGGAACTGTTGGTACTATTGGAATAATTTTGATGGTGATGGTAAAGGGCGGGGGGATAAACACCAGTATCGTTGCCGGGGCGATAATTGCAGGGATATTTTTTGGTGACAGATGCTCGCCTATGTCTTCCAGTGCAAATCTGGTTGCCGCTATTACAGATACGAATATATACACAAACGTCAAGAATATGTTTGTGTCTTCAGTGGTACCTTTTGCCGTTTCCATTATAATTTTTGGGATACTGTCATTCCTCAATCCCCTTAATATCGGAGAGAGCGAAATAAGTGCCGAAATAGTAAAGGCCTTTAATTTACATTGGGCATTAATACTGCCAGCATTGATAATGCTTATTCTTGCTGTTTTTAAGGTGGAAGTGAGGATCTCCATGCTGTTTAGTATTATTATCGGAGTGGCTGTATCTATTATCATTCAAAAGGAATCAATGGCCGACATGATCAGATATATATTTTCTGGCTACAGAAGAGTGGGACAAGGCTTTTTTGATGATATAATAGCGGGAGGAGGCATTTCCTCAATGCTGGAAGTTGTGGTGATAATACTTATATCCTTTACTTTGTCCAGGGTATTTGAGGAAGCCTCCCTGCTCAAGGGAGCAGAAAAGATATTACTCAAGCTGAAAGGGAAAATCGGTATGTTTGCCACTATGATAGTGACCAGTGTTATTGGCGGATCTTTTGGCTGCAGCCAGACTCTGGCGACCATGCTGGTATATCAATTGACAAAAGATATGTATGCAGCAGATTCACTGGATAAATACGAACATGCATTAGATATGGAAGACACGGTAATAGTTATTTCTCCGCTGATCCCATGGAGTATTGCCGGAGCAGTGCCTGCGGCTATGCTTGAAGTGAACAGCGGCTATATAATTTTTGCCTGTTATTTGTACCTGCTTCCTTTATTTGGATTGATCTCCAAGAAGACAGGATTTCCAAAGCGTTATAGGACACCTTAAGTATATTATTCGGAGGAACATGCTGTGAATGTTTTTATAAATGCATTTCAAAGTGTATTGAGCATTATTACAATGATTGCACTGGGGTATTATCTTACGCGAAGGGGCTTATTTGATGAGAATGCCTCGAGGCTTTTTGGCAAGCTGGTCATAAATGTTTCGCTGCCGGCTATGATGATTGCGAATATACTTTCGGTTTTTAGCCGGGAAAGCCTTTACAGTGCAGGCATAGGATTAGCTATACCTTTTGCATCTATGTTCATATGCTATATTGCTGCCGTAGGGACTGCAAGACTTGTCGGGGTCAGGCAGGACAGAAGAGGGATCTTTCAGATGATGTTTTTTGCATCCAATACAATATTTATGGGAATGCCGGTAAACCTGGCTCTTTTTGGTGAAAAAAGCATACCCTATGTGCTTTATTACTATGCCGCAAATACGACGCTTTTCTGGACTCTCGGAATATACGGCATAAGCACGGATAGCAAAGGGGCTAATGAAAAATCAGGTGGTACAGGCATCATAAAAAAGATATTCTCTCCTCCGCTTTTAGGATTCTTGGCGGGGTTGCTGCTGGTAGCACTGGAGGTTAAGCTGCCAAGCTTTTTAATGGACAGCTTCAAATATATAGGAAATTTAACGACCCCTCTGTCGTTGCTTTTTATAGGAATCACATTTAATTCTGTTGATTTTAAGAGTATTAGATTTGATAAGGATATGGCAGCCTTACTTTTTGGGAGGTTTGTATTATCTCCGCTTCTGGTCTATGCACTGTCCCTTCTTATTCCTGTTCCGGGCCTAATGCTGAAAGTTTTTATCATCCAGTCGGCTATGCCTGTTATTACCCAGTCTGCAATAGTTGCAAAAGCCTATGATATTGATTACCATTATGCTACAGTCATGGTTACCGTTACCACTATTTTGAGCATGATATTTATACCCGTCTATATGGTGCTGATGAATAGAATATAGGTAAGAATATGAATATGGACATACCCTTCATTAATAAGTAATAGTGAAGGGAAACACATATAGGAATAAGTAATAGTGAAGGGAAACATATATAGGAATACGTAATAATGATGGGAAAGATATACAGGGATACGTAATAATGAAAGGGAATACATACAGGAATCAAAGATTGTGCAGGGATATATACAGAAATGCGTAATAGTGCAAGGGAGCATAAACAGAAATTAAAATCGTGCAGAGATGTATATAAGAATTAATAAATATGTGGAGGAATACCTTTTAGGTAATAATCGAATTCCGGAAATGGATGTCTTCCTCCACCTAAAATGCTAACGCATTTTTGAGATGGGGGTATTCTTGCCAAGTAGTGATAAAACAGGAGGGGTTGATTTTATGAGCCGAAGGGTAAAAATAGCGGTTATCTTCATCATTGGGATGATAGTATTTTTATTATTTGTCCAGGGGTGTTCTTTGGGGCCTTTAGGAAAGCTAAAAAAACCGAAGACTTCGGAAGCGCCTGCAAAAATTGAAAAGAAAACAGAGGAAGAGTTAAACGAATATATTATAAATGCAGTGCTTGATACGGACAATATGACTCTTACGGTGGAGCAGAAGGTAACTTATGTGAACAATGATGATGCAGAGCTTTCGGAATTGTATTTCCACGTGTATGCCAACGCATTCAAAAATAAAGATACAGCTCCTTTCCTTTTTGATGACTTTTCCAGGGCTTATACAAGGGGCTTTAAGCCGGGGTATTCGGATATTGCTTCTGTTGAGCTGGATGATGGGCAGGCGGGGAAGGCCCTTGAATACAGTCTGCAGGGAGAAGGAGAAACCATACTCAGGGTCAAGCTTGCGGAGCCCCTGCTTCCCGGGGAGAAAATAGCCTTGGAATTAGAGTACAAGATTATCATACCTCCTGCCGGTGAGAGATTCGGATACGGTGAATCAAATATAAACATGGGAAACTGGTATCCGGTGGCGGCAGTATATGATGATGAGGGCTGGAACCTGGATAAATACTTTTCTATAGGGGATCCCTTTTACAGTGACGTATCAAATTACGATGTAAGCATCAAAGCACCGAAGGACTACACTATAGCGGCTTCAGGCCCTCTGATTGAAGAAAACATCGAAAGCAGCCATAAGAGCTGGAGATTCAGTGCCGGGAATATGAGGGATTTTGCATTTATCGCCAGCGATAAATTTCTTGTGGAGGAAGATAAAGCTGGGGATACCATAGTAAGATCATTTTATTATGAAGGCCACGATAAAAAAGGGAAGGAAGCCCTGGGGTATGGGAAAAGGGCTATAGAGATTTTTAACGACAGCTATGGTAAATATCCTTATCCCGTATACTCAATAGTAGAAACGGAGTTCCCCAGCGGTATGGAATATCCCGGATTGGTATATATAAATACCGACTATTATGACGATTCCTCCGACAGCGATACCCTCTTATATACAACAGTGCACGAAACAGCACACCAATGGTGGTATGGTGTGGTAGGCAATGACCAGATAGACGAGGCATGGCTGGATGAAGGCTTTGCAACGTACTCTGAGGGAGTTTTTACCGAAAAGGAATATGGGCGCAGTAACGGCAGGATATACTACGAATACCTGGAGGAAAGTGCAAGAGAGGGCATCAAATCGGGAGCTTATGATGGTGTGATACTTAAGCCCTTAAGTAAATTTGAAAATTGGGATGATTATGGCCCGGCCGTATATATCGGAGGAGCTGCGCTGTTAAATGAGATAAGAAGGCAGGTGGGGGACCAGGTATTCTTCAGAATTATACAAAAATATTATGAGGAGTATTCTTTTAAGAATGCAACCACCGAAGATTTCCTCAGTATTTGCGACAATGTAAGCGGCAGAGAATTCGGGGGGTTGTTCGACAAGCACCTTGGAAGCACAAAATAGGAAGAATGCAATGCATTCTTCCTATTTTGCAATATCAAGTCTGTTTGACATTGCATCAATAATTGCCTTGTTTGTTGCAATCATTCCCGGATTGCATACATGCCCCATATTTCTGATTATATTTTTGAAGCCGGAGGCAAGGATCCCGTCAGCAGTATTAATTGTTGAGCCTCTCATTGCAAGCAGTGATGTTTCTATTGCCCATCCGGCGGAGAGAGACAGCTTGTAGGCGCAGCCTTCTTTTCCTCCATCGCATATTATGCCGGATATGGACCCTACCATATTTATCATTGAGTTCAGTATGTCCTGAGCCGTGCCGCCCATCAAATAGGTTACCCCGGCACATGCGCCTATTCCTGCGGCGACCCCGCAGCCGCACATTGCGGAAAGAGTCCCGGTATAGGATTTAATATAGAAAGTTATAAGATTGCTCAAGGTTAGCGCTCTCAGCAGCTTTTCCCTTGAGGCATTTATTTTTTTTGCCGCCGCAAAAACTGTCAGGAAAACAGTGATACCGTGATTTCCGCTGCCTGCGCTGCTCATGGCAGACAGCTTGCTTCCAGCCATTCGGGCTTCCGAAGCGGAAGAACAAAGGAGCTTTGCGTAATAGATCATGTTGTCGGACATTAAGCCTTCGTCAAGCAATTGCTTCATACCTTTTGCTATTCCGTTGGGGATTTCAAGCCCTTCCTCCGACAGTGCGAGATTCATTGTGACCCCTTGTTCCAGGTAAGATATATCTTCAATAGGAACGGTATTGCTGAAGTCAATAAAGTCCTCCAGAGTGTAATTCTGTATTATATTGCTGCCCTTACCGGGACTTGCACTTTGCAAGTCGCAGGATAGGGGTATTTGTTCAGAGTCCGCCATCAGTACGTTTAGATGTCTGTCCATTGTAATGACTCTGGCCGTGCCTTCCTCTGTTTTGAGCAGGGTATCTACATACAGCCTAGGGCAATCCTCTTTGACAAAGACCTTTATCTTTCCCGCATCGACGAGTTCCTTAGCCTTATCATGCTGTTGGGGGGTAATATCCCCGATAACCTGCAGAGCCTTTTTGGTGTCGCCTGCCACCAAACCCAATGCCCCGGCCATTTCCAGACCTCTTTCCTTAATTCCGGGGATGCCGACGCCCACCCCATTTTTGTAAAGACCCGGATCGACGTATATTATTGCTTCTATTATATCTCCTGATGCTTTATTTCTTGCCGTTGCCGTAGAATAAGCGACCGCTACCGGTTCAGTACAGCCTGTAGCCGGTACTATTTCCCTTTTTAGTATATCTGACAATATAGAATGATCCTTAGTCAAATTTCCATACCCCCTTAGGATTGATGTAAATTAATATAGCAACAATTATGCCAGAAGAAAACAGCGGGGTTATGCGATTCCGGGCAACGGGAAATCTCACAATTGAGAATTAAATTGCATAAAAAACCTCGGGGGCAGGCATTATAAACACATACTATCATTTCTCAATATTGAGATTATTCTCAATATTGAGACTCAAATCCAGACTTCTGAGTTTTCTGTATAAGGTTGCCCTGCTGATGCCCAAGTCTCTGCAGACATGGCCTGCAATATCTTCTTTTCTACCTGAGCCGGCATATCTCTTGATACTGCTTTCCAACAATTCTCTTTCACATTCTTTCATTGCGGCATCAAGACTTTTGATACTTTTATACAGGGCAATGCCGTTCTTTCCATTCTGAAGCTTCAGCCGTCTTTCTATGAATTCCATGCCCAGGGTACTTTCAGTTTCAAAACTGATGGCATATTCCAATACACTCTGCAGCTCCCGTACATTTCCCGGCCATTGATATTGCATGAAAAGGGAGGCAACATCCTCCGACATATCCTTAATGCCCTTGTTCAGCATACCTGCATAATGGCTGATAAAGTGCCTTGCAAGATAAACAATGTCATTTCTGCGCTCTCTCAGGGGAGGAATATGAATAGGTATCACATTGAGCCTGTAATACAGATCCTTCCGGAACAAACCCTCCTTAATCCTCTGCATGAGGTCGGTATTTGTTGCTGCAACTATTTTGACATTGATCCTTTGTATTTTATTGCTTCCAAGGCGGCATATTTCTTTTTCCTGAATGGCGCGAAGCAGCTTTACCTGAAGACGGAAGGGCATTTCGCTTATTTCATCTAAAAAAACCGTTCCATTGTCCGCTACTTCGAACTTACCAATTTTATTGGCATAGGCCCCCGTAAAGGCTCCCTTTTCATATCCGAAAAGTTCACTTTCCAGAAGCTCATCGGGGATAGCCCCGCAGTTTATAGGGACAAAGGCATGCTCGGATCTGGCGCTGTGATTGTGGATTGCCCGGGCAAAAAGTTCTTTTCCTGTTCCGCTCTCTCCGAAAATAAGAACATTGGATTCTGTCAGGGCTGCCTTTTCTGCTAACATTTTGGCTTCGAGAAAATTATCTGAAATGCCTAAAATGTTATCAAACCGAAGCCTGACTTGGCTTTTAGCTACGGATTGTATTATTTGCTTCCGAAGTTTGTTGATATTTTGCAGGGTAAGAATGATTTCGCTTGATTCACCGCTTATTTTTAAGTAAGAGACAGAAGCTAACAATGCATATTTTTCACCCCCATGCTCTACAGATATTTCACAGGGGTCAGGGTATTCCTTACCCGACAATATTTCCTGCAGGGTTGTGTTGCCCCATATCTTCTCCACAAATTCGTCATATCGGGTTATTCCGATTTCTTTTAAAATTCCAATAAGAGCTCTATTTTTGTATATGATACTTCCGCCTTTATTATATAGAACAATACCTTCGTTAATGGTGTCTAAAACGGAAACAAGCCTGTCAGTCAGAAGCTTTTTCTCAATATTGGTCTGATGCTCGGAATACTTTGCTTCCAGAAGGTCAGCCATTTTTTCGAGGAAATTTAAAAAAATCAGCCTGTTTGCCACAATCCTCTCTTTTTGCTCTTCATTAAAGGCTATGACTCCGATAATACCTATGGTTACGTTTCCTTGCTTTATCGGGACGCATATCTCCGCTTTTTCTTCGCAGGCAGGGAATCGGGGGCACTTTTGGCATATTGAATTGTTATCCTCGTGGTCGACAATAATTTGGGGATCCCCGGTCCTGAGACAATAATCAAAGGCAGTTTTCTTTTCGATTTTATCGCCTATCAGGGATTTGTATCTACCGGTTCCGGAAATGCGTTCCATATTTTTGTTCATTATTGTCACATCGATCCTGAGGACGGCTTCAATGGCTTCTGCTACCCTTTGGGACAAATCATAATATTGTTCCATAACGACACCTCATTCACAAAGCAAAAATAATTAACGGAAGCTAATCCTAAAAAATATATATATCCAAATGTAACTGCGAAAGTGACAATTAATTCAGATGTTTCGCACTAAACATATACTGTACTTTTAGAATACAGCATTTTGAAGCTTATGTATACAGCGGTCCACTGCCAATTGCTAAATATGTCCCTAAAAGGATTTGCCATTACGAAATAAGTTGATATCTGATTTTGTGTTAAATTAGTGTACTTTTCACGACATATAAATTGAAGAAAAAACTGATAACCGGAAGTCTAAATATATAAGACTTTTTATTTTTGTATCCGTAGTATATTATAGAAAAGAATTGGGGGGACTAAAATGATAAAGAAAAAGGTGGGTAGCATAACCCTGGCTGCAGGTCTTATTACCGTGGGTGTGCTGCTTTTTGTACAGAATTTTACAGAGATACCCGTAAAGGACATATATAAATACTGGCCGGTTCTTCTAATAGGGTTGGGCTTGGAAATGGTATCATATATGCTGCTTTATGGGAAAGGCAATACCGAAGTAAAACTTAGCATAGATGCTTTGTGCATTGCCTTTATAATAATCATGGCCATTGTAACCAACGGGATCAGATTTGCGGACATTAGTTTTCCGGGTCATATATCCTTTGGAGATGATGGAATCTCAATCCTTGAAGGGGTCATGTACAAGGCAGAGATACGGGAAAACTACAAAAGGGACAATATCTCAGAGAATTTTGATTTGAAGGAGCTAAAGATAACCAATAATTTTGGAGATATAAAACTGCTCCCCGCAGATTCAAAATCCATAAGAATTGAGGCAGAGGTCACGGTTAAATGCAATGACGAGAAAAAGGCAAGAGCCTATGCTAATGATGCAATAGAAATTAAAGAGGGAGAGACTACAGAGATTTCTCCTAAAAATCCGGCAAACTGGAGTGCAAATGAGTATTCAAAGGCCCAGATCGATTTTGTCATATATGTGCCTAAGCAGGTCCAGGTCTATGCAGGGGGAAGCTTTGGGGATATCAAAGCAGAGGATATAGAAGGGAAATGCAAGATCGAGAATAAGAACGGAGAAATAAAGGCAACAAATATCAAAGGGGATGTTGAAATTGACAATTCCTTCGGAGATATTACAATAAGCAATGTAGAGGGAAAGGCAGAAATAACTGACAGAAACGGGGAGATAAAGGCGGAGGGGATCTTCGGCACCGCAGTCATAGAGGGGCATTTTGGAGACATAAGCATAAGCAGGGTCAATGGCAGTGCAGTAATTGAGAACAGGAACGGAAGGATAGAGGCGGTGGATATTTTGGGAGATGTCAGGATAAAGAACTCCTTTGGGGATATACACTTCAAATCTGAGAGTATAAATAACAGTGACATATTTGCCAGAACGAATTTCGGCAGCATTGACTATGAAAAGCCCTTAAGGACTAACAGGGAAGGGAATAGTACTATTGTGCAAGGCAAGCTGGGAAAAGGAAAAAACAAGATAGAGCTTATCACCAATAACGGGGATATTGTCATGGAATAGGGCTCAGAAATTGAGCCTTTATTCTTTTCTTCGGATGTGATAAATTATCTGTAATAAGTCAAAAAAATCCGAACCTTGGAGGACATATGTACAAAGATATAAAAGCAGTAATTTTTGATGTCGACGGTACCCTTGTAGATTCAATGAAATTGTGGAAGCAGGTGGATATAGAGTTCCTGGGTAAGAGAGGGATTTCTCTCCCCGAAAAGCTGCAGCTCGAAATAGAAGGGATGAGCTACTCAGAAACTGCTATATATTTCAAAGCTAGATTTGATCTTCCTGAATCCTTGGAAGAGATAAAGGAAGAATGGCGGCTTATGGTCGGGGATTACTACAAATGCCATATTGAACTGAAGAGTGGAGCGAAGGATTTTTTGAAGCTGCTCTATGGGAAGGGTCTGACCATAGGCATTGCTTCAAGCAACTCCCGGGAGCTTATAGACTATATGCTGGACAACCATAATATCAGAAAATATTTTTCCTATATCAGAACCTCCTGCGAGGTCGACAAAGGAAAACCACACCCCGATGTATACCTGAAGGTAGCCGGAGACATGGGCGTTGATCCGTGTCATTGTCTTGTATTTGAAGATACTGTATCCGGAGTAATGGCTGCTAAGTCGGCCGGTATGAAGGTATTTGCCATGGCAGATGAATTTTCCAAAGGGTCAAGGGCAAAACTGGAGAAAATGGCAGAAGGTTATATCCACAGCTTTGACGAGGTCATGGGGTATTTCAAATAATTAAGCGTGAAAACAGGACAGCCGTGTGCCATACGCGGCTGTTTGTGTTAATATGGATATTTACCTGTGAAGTTTCATTAACAGCTGTACATTGCATGTTCATAGTTTGCGGTTTTGAAGTATGGGTCATATAGACTGCGTCTTAATATGCAGACGGGTGAAGAAGAAGGTGATGAATATTGAGGGACGAGGAACTGGTTTCCTGCATAATAAAAGGCAGGGCAGAACTGTTTTCTGCAATAATCGATCGATACCAATCAAAGGTTTTTTCAACTGCCTGCCGCTATACTTATGACAATGAGGAAGCCCGGGACCTGACACAGGAAATATTCATAAAACTCTATAACAACCTGCAGAGTTATAATAACAAATCTTCCTTTTCCACCTGGCTTTACAGGATAGCAGTGAATCGGTGCATCGATTGGACGAGAAAAAAGAAGCTTCAGACAGTATCCGTCATAAATGACGGTAATGCTGAAGAGACAGACATATACGATATAATAGAGGACAAGAGCGGAGGACCCGAAGAAGCCTTCATAAAACAGGAAAACAACGAATACATAAAAAGAGTTGTAAGGGGATTACCGGAAATCTATAGGACTGTTATTATTTTATACTACTTTGAAGACCTAAGCCCTCAGGAAATATCGGATATAGCGGATGTTCCCAAGCGCACTGTGGAGACCAGGCTTTACAGGGGAAAAGGCCTATTAAAGCTAAGGCTTGAAGAGTTTATTCGCGGAGGTGAAAAGGATGCACTGCAATAAGTATAAAAATATTTACCATGAATATGTAAGCGGAAAATTAAATGAACTTGAAAGCCATGCAGTGGCAAAACACCTTAAATCATGTGACAAGTGCAGGAGAGAAGTAGAAGAAATAAGGGAACTGAGAACGATTTTGAGGGATGGGTTTCACGAAGGTATTGCGGCTCCGGCAGGCCTAAAATCCGATATTATGGCTTTAATTGACCTTAAAAAATATAAGAACATTCACAAAAACAATTTAGGGGAAATGGCCAGCTGGGGAATGAGCCTTGTTGCGGCAGGCTTGATA
This sequence comes from uncultured Clostridiaceae bacterium, assembly GCA_964447145.1. Lineage (GTDB taxonomy): Bacteria > Bacillota > Clostridia > Lutisporales > Lutisporaceae > BRH-c25. The sequence continues at coordinate 9,149 of CAYURW010000025.1, read as the reverse complement.
CTATTGTTCATCAATATGACCCCCCAAGACAGAATAGCACGGGTTCAATACAAGTGGGGTGCCAGGTCGGGGCACATTGTTCAAAAGATATATAGACCGTTTGATTCAATAAACGGAGGATTGGAGAAGCTTACAGACGGAATTGTCCAGTTAGATGGAATTACCGGTAGACTTGAAAAGGGAAGAGAAGGAGGAAATCAAAATGAATTGTAAATATCACAAGGAATCAGAGGCAAAATTTATTTGTGATAAGTGCAAACAGGCAATATGTGAGGAATGCGCTGTAGACGTGAATGGAAGCAAGGTATGTGGCAGTTGTATTCAAAAATCATTGTTCCATGATAGAAGGCAATACCACGGGGAGGGCTTTTTGGAGAAGTTTATGTTTTTCTGTTTTGCCATGGTGCCCGGAGCAGCACAAATGTATATGAACCTTTTCAAAAGGGGATTTCAGCTAATGTTCGGCTTTATTGCTTCTATTGTACTTTTCAGTTATATAAATACTGAAGGCATAATACCGCTTATTACAATTCCCATGTGGTTTTTCAGCTTCTTTGACAGCTATGCAATCAGGAGAAAAATCAGAGACGGGGAAATTGTGGAAGACAATTTGATATTTGACTATGGTATAATAATTAAAAACAAAGGGATGGTCGGTGTTGCAATGCTGGTGCTGGGGGCTCTCGGAACCATTAATGCTTTTGAATACTCTCCGCTGCAATATATGTTAGGGGGCCATATATACAGTTCAATTAAAAGAAGTGTCATATCGGTAGCTCTTATCATAGCTGGTATTTATGTATTATTAAAATCCAGGAATAGTGAAAGGAAAATGAAGACGGAAAGTATTGAAAGTACCGGACGGTGAAATCTATGGATGTGATAATCGATAAAGACGCTGCAGCATATATCAGCAGGCATACAAAAGACAATTCGATAACCCTCTATACACGTTTCGCAGGGGGAGGCTGATGTTCTGTTCAAAGCCCGATTGTTCAATTGGGGAAGCCGGAGCAGCCCGAAAACTTTGACTTATATAATATTGATGAAATAAGAGTGTATCTTCGAAAAGGCACCAAGATCAGAAGGGATCAGCTGCGGATATTTATGAGGAAATTTCTATGGTTCAAGGATCTGGCTGTTGAAGGTATAATCGTTAATTATTGAAATTATAGGAAGATGGCCTTGTATCCATAAATGCATCATTTGTGGCCAGGTATGCTGTATAGTAAAAAGCCAGAATTATGACATTGACTAATAATAAATTGAATACTATAATGAAAAATGGGTTTCAAAATAGATAATGCGCCCGTAGCTCAGCTGGATAGAGTGGATGACTACGAATCATCAGGTCGCACGTTCGAACCGTGTCGGGCGCACCATTAATAAGCAATCAACCGCAGTAATCTGCGGTTTTTTGTTTCGCTGTAAGAACAATCAAGGTAACAGAAATCTGTTTCAGCGATGTTTAAACAGGTTTTGTATAGCTGATGTCTATCCTAAAATGTATAGATATTGAAAGGCTTTGATTTAAGTCTCCGGGCCACTTTGCTATATCCTGCAACATTGAACAATGTCGATGTTTATAGTATACTATAATAAAATCAGATAGACCACACTGAGCAAAGGAAGCGGGAGAAGGATGGAAGATAATCCAGCCAATGGGCAAAACAACATAATAGGATCATTTCAGTCATTTTCAGGAGAAAAGGAATTGCTTGCCAAGGTTATTGAATTTTTTCCTTATCCGATTCAGGTATATGACCCGGATGGGACTTCGGTGATGGTGAATCATGCAATGCTGAAGGAATACCATGCTCTCAGCCCGGATATGATCGTCGGCAAATATAATGTGTTGAAGGACCCTTCTGTTATAGCAACAGGAAGGCTCCATGAGCTGAAACGGGCCTTCCGGGGGGAAACGCTTTTTTTCCCGGACATAAAGGTGCCTTTGGAAGATATTGCGGAGCGATATGGCATACGGGATTTTGATGTGGAGGCTGTGTATCAGGATATCACAGTATTTCCGATTCTTGATGATGCAAAACAGGTGGTATATGTTGTGGCATTCCTGATCAACAGGAGGGTTTACCGCTGCAAAGACGAAATCGGAAAAGCGAAGGAGTATATAGAAAATCATTGGCTGGACAAGTTTGATGCCGGAAGAACAGCAGAGGCGGCATGCCTCAGCAAGGCCCACTTTTCAAAGCTTTTTAAGAAGCATACCGGTGTAACCCCCCATGAGTATTATATAAATTATAAAATCAGCAAATTAAAAGAGAAGCTGCTGGATATGAACCTTTCCGTCTCCCAGGCATTTGCCGCCTGCAATATGGACTATAACGGCCATTCCGCAAGGATGTTCAGAAAAAAGACCGGTGTTCCTCCCACGGTATATAGGAAAGTGACAGAATGAAAAATTGTCCTGCAACACGACCACAAAAGTCCGGGCCTGGTTAATACGAGAGCCCGGTTTTTAATTGTCCGCACCAGAAGTTCCTACGGAAAAGGCGCATGAACAAATGCGGCGAAGCCGCCTTTGTTCATGCAAGGATTCATTATGTTATTGTGCTGAAGTGTTTATCGCATATTGCAGGGGTACAAAAAGAAAAATAATACTTTTTGTACTAATTGTAATCATATTTCGCCTATCCGTACAACTAAAAGACTAATATAATACCAATAGTAGCAATGTAGATATAAGCATCCGGGCGGAAAGGAGCACTTTTATGGACGGTAAAATAAGGGATCAGATGCAATTTTCCCAAATAATCGATTTTTCTCCCTATCCTATTGCCATATTTACGCCGCAATACAAGCTGTCCATGGTGAATAAAGCTTTTGAGAAAGAAACAAAAATGCTGAATAGGGATCTGGAAGAAGGCAATATTCGGATACTTCAATGCAATATTAATGATATGCAGATGGCTTCAGCAATTACAAAAGTTTTTGCAGGAGAAACTACATTTTTGGAGGGGCTAAAGGATCCATTTTTTATGTTTTCAAAAATTTCGCCTAAAAGTATCCGGGGACCGGACTGTTTCAGCAAAGCTGTCATTTTCCCTATTCCGGCCGAGGATGGTGAAGCAGCATACGGAGTAATAGCGTTTATGCCGTGAATAATGTGAACCAGCGCAGGAGGCAGCAGGATATGGCATGGTAACAGGAGAGCAGGCAATAGCTCTGTCGGTCAGAGCTTACAACAAAGCTCAACAAGATTACAATAGTGACCTGGCTTGGGATTTGATATATGATAAAATGGAAATGGTTTACAGGGCGGGGGTATGCCGCTAAAAAGGAGGTGAATGACACAACACTAAAATATGAGTTTTTGAATGGGATGCTCTGGCAATTTATAAAGAAGGTACTCGCCAGCTTTCAACTATTATCGTATAAAGGAGTAGGGAATACCCCCTATGGCGCATTTTAATCCAGTGCCATGGGGGGTTGTTTCAATACCAATATTTTTCAAATCTGCTGTCTGAACAGGATTCGGATTATATTGAATCAACTGCGTTAATATGGTAATATAAACATCGGTGGGTCATAAGACCTATTCTTCGTGATAATAATAAAATAAACAACCCTGTGGAATTCCTCGTGAGGACCGGGGGCACAAGTTTATTGGGAATATAAAAGTTCGGGGGGAGCTATATGGAAAAAAACCCGGGTATTGTCTCAGGCCCGGCTGTTAAGGCACGTTCTGTGCAAGTATTTGTAAAAAGAGTAAATACTACATTAATCGCTTTAATTCTTGTCGGTATATTTGTAATATTTTCTCTAATCTACCGTCCCCTAAATAATGAACTTGAAAAAAGCCTCCTTGATAATTTCAGCCAGATTTCCGAGGTAGGCTATAATTCTGCCAAAAATAGCATCCAACGAGGAACTGAGGGGGCAAGGAGCCTTTCCAGCAGGACAATGATCAAGGATGCAATTGAAAGGTATAACAACAAGGAGATAGATATTAGAGGCTTATGGCCTATACTCAGTCGAAATACGAGGATGGCGCAAGGGCTTTAGAGTACTTGATCTTATCAGAACGCTTTGTTGATGGAAGGTTGATTGCCAGTTATGCTCCTCTGGGAGATGGACTCTGTACCTGTTTTACAGAGGGGCTTATCGAGGAGAGTGACCATATGGATTCAAAGCTATGCTTGATAAATGAACATGTATACTCAGTAATAATGTCACCGGTTACCTCAAAAAAAGGGGTGCTTGGATATGACAGGCTTATCTTTGACTTTTCAAAGCAGATAGAGCAGCTTAATGGGGATTCAACAAAGATTATTCTTCTTTACAAAAACGATTTTCAGGAATTGCTTTCAGGTGCCGATATGGTACGCAACGATGGAGAAGCGATTATTTTCCACAAGGACGGCTTCTACTTTCAGGCAGCTGTCATACAAGATGATATTTATTTTATTACAAAGCAAAGCAAGGAAGTGCTGTTTGCTCCGATTTACCTTATAAGCAGCAGAATATTTGCCGCCGGCACAGGCATCCTGATTTTCTTTACTATTGCGGTATATTTGTATGTTGTTCGTTTTGCCAAAAAAGAACTTATTAATCTTGAAAGCAGCCATGTTACTCTTAAGAAGGCTGCATCTGAGGCCAATATTGACCCACTTACAAAAACCGGAAGCAGAAGATATGGAACAGAATTTCTCGAGGCTTCTTTTATAGATTTTCAGACTAATGGGATGTCCCCTGCTATAATCATGTTTGACATTGATTTTTTTAAAGGCATAAATGATACTTATGGGCATCATGTGGGAGATCAGGTTTTGATAGAGGTAGCGGACACGGTCACAAAAAACATCCGCAGTGAGGACAAGCTAATCCGCTGGGGCGGTGATGAATTTGTTGCGATTATTCATCATATGAAAAAAGAGAATGTAATCCCATTCTCCAGTAAAATATTGGATGTCGTCTCATCCCTAAAGATTAGTTCTGACAATGCTGCGATAAGTCTAACCATATCTATGGGTGTATCATATTTTGAAGAAGGGGACACAGCGTTCCTGGATGTTTTGAACCGAGCTGATAAAGCAATGTATAAGTCTAAGGAGGAGGGCAGAAACAGGGTAAATATATTGTAGGCACAGCCTGCTTTAAATGCCAAAGAGCTCCCGGTGAAATGTAACCCTAGATAAACAATGCAGCGGCACAATACAATAGCAGCAGACTCATTATTATATTGAAGGCTTTCAGATATTTTGACAGGAATTTTTGAAACAACGCACCAAAAAGCGCCCAGCTGACTGTTGATGCAAGGGCTACAACAGCAAGCAATAACGAAAACAGGATAAGTGCAGTATGGGTTTTATAGTAGGGTATAATAAAGTTTGAGGCCACTGTCAGTCCATATAGGATAGCCTTTGGATTGACAAATTGCATCATTATTCCAACAGGAAGGGAATTAATATGTGAATTACTGTTTCCTCCCTCCACAGACTTGCTTGTATAGATCTTGTAGGCCAGATAAACCATATATGCCGCCCCTATAATGCTCATGACAGTCTTTACCCTTGGTACCAGCCTGAACAGCAGCAAATTGAAATAGCCGCTTGCCATCATTATAATAAAGAATCCTATTGATACTCCAAAGTCAAAGGGGAGCGTTTTTCTAAAACCGTCTCTGTTTGCATTCGTCATGGACATAATATTATTGGGGCCCGGAGTAAATGAGGTGACGAATACATAAGACAGAAAGGGAGCTATATTAGTCATAACGGTTGACCTCCAATTTTTTAAGTATACTATAATTATACAACATGTTTATTTGGGGGAACAGGCAGAATGCTTGTTCCTTTCATATTGTTTTATGTTAAACCAGCCAGTTCGAGACCATATGAAACCGGTATTTTCTATGACCAGAAGCTTACATGTAGTGAAATAAAATTTCCTATGTGTTAGGTTTTGTTCATAGTTTGGTTTAATAACCAATTGATATATTACTGCATAACCAAATTAAGTAAAAAACCCTATTCAGTTATGGTAAAAAAGCAAATTAAGGTTTTCCATGAAAAGATAAATATCCTATGAGGCTTGTAATATCAAAGGATAGGTAATATTATGGAATTATCTATAATAGCAATTATCGGTAAAAAGGTTAAAGCTCTGTAACTGCATATGTATAAAAATTGATTTATTGTTGACTATGATAATATTCCCGGAATGAAAAATCCTTGGGAGACTTTGTATTTTATCGTGTATTTATATGGAGGAAATTGCAGGGAAATATAGAAATATATATAATAGCCTGATGATATCTCACTGTATAAGTATGAAATTATGAAGATATTTTATAAATGGCTTAACCGCCGAAGTCAGAGGAAATACCTTAATTTGCAAGGGTTCAACAAGAAAATGAAAAGTGATGGGTTGACAAGGCCGAGGAAAACAGAGAAAACTGATACTCAACTAAGAGTAGAAGAATGTTTCGTGTAAATACGAAAACAAATATATTTGAAGAGCCCGATGCGGTAGTTCCGCACGTCGGGATCTAAGCGGGGTGTGTCGGGTAACCGGCGTGTCTACCTTGACTACGACAGACAGTGTAAGAAATACCTACACAAATACGTGCCGGTGAGTGTCGAATTTGGCAGCAAAGCACAGATGTTTTTGCCGAACGCAGCATCGATTATAACAATAATTCTCCTGTGACATCGAATTTTTATGCAATGGTACAAAACAAATACCGCCTGTTTCACGGTTTGGTGGTGGGAGAAGAACAGCGAGGAAACAGAGTATCATTGAAAGTCTGCTTAACTTTTTTGAAAAATACTTTTGGCTTATATAGATATGAACTTCTATAGACATTTTGTGTAGAGAAGGAATATTGTGAAGACCAGCTATATGTTGGTAGGGGTGGTAGTCTTTACAGCAGGAATTTTAATTGGAATTAATAATGGTTATATGATAACGGTTTAACGATAATTCGAAGATGAAGAACGCCTGTAAGCCATCGACATCGGCAATACCAACTATAAGGAGAAACCGTATGATTAGTTGTCTCAAAAGATATAGAATTGTTATTATTGTAATGCTGGCAGACTTCTTATTATTTTGGATTCTAGATCGTTCAATTATTGTATTGCCATTTATCAATCCAAGTGCTGAGCAATACAAAGAAATGCTTCTTGCTGGTACAAGCTTTCCCCGAAATACAAACCAAATGATAATGTGGATTATTTTGCATCTTCCTACATCTTATATAATCGGAAGTATAGCGAGAAGTGATATATATCAATCCTTATCGGTTATACAGACAGGAGTTATAGTTTATTATATTGACAAATACAATAAGCAAAGAAAGAAGACTAGAATTGCACCATAGAACATGATAGCCGTTGGTTATAGGAACATACTCCGCCAAGGAGGTTGGTGATTATGACCAAAATCAGGGCGCTGATAAGCTTTAGCATATTCTATATGGCTTATTTAACATTGCAGACATATCAGGTATCGCCATTTTAAAATGGTAAACTGACATTATTTATTTTATGGAAGGAGAAGTCTGAATGAAAAAGATTGAATTGAGGGCTATTAAGTTTGGATCATTTTTCAAATTTATTATGTTAATTTCGCTTTCGAGTGGTGTAGCATTTGGGATTTTGCTGTTTGTTATTGGAATCTTTGGCGGAGATGTTAATGCAAATTTAGGTCCGCTGCAATTAACAGGAGTTGCAGGAGGGGCTTTGTCATTGATAACCGGACCAATAGTTGTTTCATTTTTTGGCCTTTTTATTTCAGTATTTTCTTATATTCCGTTTAAGTTATTATTAAAAATCATAAAGAAGATAAGCCTTTATGGAGATTTCTATTACTTTTCAGTTCAAGAAGTACAAATCTCTGAAATAGAATATGATAGTAATAATTTAGAAGAAGAGGCAGAATCGAAATGTAATGATAATGAGTCTGATGAACAATAGGGTATGTGTGCCTTTTTGCAGCTGTATAAAACAACAGCTTGAAAACATAGTGATATCAATGTTATTATGTAAGGGTTGATAGAGCATAGTCAGTTCGAGACCAAAGTGCATCAGCATTAATAAGAGGAAGCACCTTCTATCATCAAATGCTATGCAAAGTACTGTAATATCAACAATTAACGCATTTTTTTCAAGTCAATAAAAAACTTCCCTGTGTTTTCAAAAGGAAGCAAATAATAAGAATTTGTTAGAAATCTTGTTAGAAAAGAGAGCTAAACGCTCTCTTTTTTGTTTTCCTACAGGAGTTTGTTACCACAAGAAAATTACCAATATATAAAATTGAATATAAAAAAGAAGAGAAAGTGCCATCCTCGCCAAAGTACACGCACTCTCTCATAATGCTTAACTTAAAAGCTTTATTTGCTTTTATAATAGCAAATGTAGCAGCAATTTGCAATAGCGTTTGCTATAGCTCTGTTTTGAAGAAGCATAGATGAGAGTGTGTCCTAATGGGACAAGCTTTCACCTATGCTTCTTTTTAAGTTGCGGTTAAAGGAATAACGCAACTATAAAATAAAAAACTGCCCCTGTGGTCGAGGGAAAAGCATTAGCCGAAAAATGACCATCCCAGAAGAGAAGTGATTAACACTTTCGGAGTGCCCGTCGTAGTGCCGAAAGGCAGGGGGAATACAGTAAGTTAGCTTATGATTATAAGACTATGCATAGTAAAGCTACACCTGGGTGTGATAGAACTGTATATGCTAAAATTGCATCGATGATACGGAAACCACACGGATACCTGTGGCTCCATACGGGGTCATATTCAATGCAAAAAGCAAAGCCCACCCTGAAAAGGGGGGCTTCTGTCCGTTTCCAGCCGTTTTCCTGCTCACCGCCAGGGTACAAGTATTGTGCCAATAAGATAGTTAAAGCATCGTGTTTAGGACAGAGGGGGGGCGAGTAAGAAGTAATTTTATACCTATTTGGCTTTAATTAAAATAGATTAGCATAAGGTCAATCATTAATTGTTGTAAAAAACATACAAAAATCTGCTAAAATGACGAATTATTGAAGGTATTCATTAAATTAAAGAGAAATAGAGATAAAATGTGTGAACAGTAGGATGCTTATTGAACAGCATCAAAGTTTACATATATTGCATATACCGGTGTGGCGGAGCCACTATTCCGGTGGGTGGTGAGCCACCCGTCC
>CAYURW010000024.1:0-28896 GCA_964447145.1 uncultured Clostridiaceae bacterium | reverse complement strand
TTTCATTATCAAAAAGCTCAATTCTGACTGCATTTTGATAGATGGGTGAGCAGAAATCAATTATGCCGCCCCTTACCGAGAACTGCCCTACCCCTTCCACCATATCGACCCGCTCATATCCCGCCTTGACGAAATATCCCTTTATTTCTTCCAATGAAACAATATCTCCTATGGAAAGCTCCTTTATCATTGATATAAAATGCTCCGGGGGAACCGTTCCTGCAAGCAATGCTTCTATGGAAGCGCACACGACAATGCTTTTACCTCTAATAATATCATCATAGGCTCTCAGGCGGTTTTGTGCGATTTCATTGCTTTTTGCATCAATTTTATGAAATATCATCTCTCCGCCCGGGAACAAGGCTGCCAAATCTGCATCGAAAAAGGAAATATCCTCAAATATTTTTCTGGAAACCAAATCATTATGTGTGATAAAAAGGCACTGTTTTCCTGTACGGCTGCACACCAATGCAGCTGCAGCAGCTTTCTGCGTATCTGAAATACCATAGACCTGTATGGTGTTCAAATTTGCATCAAGGGCTGAAAACAAATCCCTGAACTCTTCCATTTCATAGAGAGGTTGCAGGATGTTGTCAATACTCAAAATTTTACCTCCAGATATTGCTCTAATATTGCCCGTTATACTACGAATGTGTCACAATGCAGCCGTGCAGAATTACGTGAAACAGCCTGGTCTACAGTTTGCAGAACATTTTCCCCGACTCAGCATCGTGAGTCAGGGTCCCTAATATCAATGCAAAACTCCCATTAAAGCATTGCCTTTATTTTTCTCCATTATACCTGTTCATTGCCGGGTTTATCCCGTTTTTTACTATTTCCTCAACTGCCGAAGCTGCATTTTTGATGGTTTCGGCCATTAAAGGTATTTCATCATCAGAAAATCTGCCTAGAACATAGTCTGCCAGGTCCATGCAATTAGGCTGCCTGCCAATGCCTATCCTAATTCTTGGAAACTTATCCGTTTCCAAAATATATATTATTGACTTCATACCGTTATGAGTACCCGAGCTCCCCTCAGGCCTTATCCTGATCCTTCCCACATCAAGATCCGCATCATCATATACCACTATGAGCCTGGATGAATCCTCCTTATACCAATTCATAAGCTCGTAAACACTTTCGCCGCTCAGGTTCATATATGTCTGGGGCTTTGCGAGAACGATTTTTTCCTGACCTATAAGGCCTTCTCCCAGAATCGCCTTATGCTTTATCTTTTTAATGCTGATATTATGGATAGAAGCAAAATGATCAAGCACCATAAAGCCCACATTGTGTCTGGAATATTTATATTTATCGCCTGGATTCCCCAGTCCCACAATTAAATACATAAAAAACCTCCATAGCTGCGCACGCCTTATCAATCAAACAGCTTGCTCAGGGATAGTCCTTCATAAATTCTCTTTATCGCTTCAGCAAACAAAGGTGCGACAGATAGTACCTTTATTTTGTCCGCAGGCTTATTCTCGGGAATGGGTATTGTATTAGTCACAACCAGCTCTTTTATCTCAGAATCACGGATGCGTTCAAAAGCAGGTCCTGACAATACCGGATGGGTACATGCAACATAGATGTCCCCGGCTTCCATATTCTTCATCATTTTTGCAGCATTTACTATAGAACCCCCTGTATCCACCATATCGTCAATTATAATGCAGTCTTTATGCGCTATATCTCCTATTACATTCATAACCTCCGATACATTTGGTTTTGGGCGCCTTTTATCAATTATTGCAAGGGGGGCCTCAAGCTTGGCTGCAAGGGATCTCGCCCTTGTGACCCCGCCGACATCGGGAGACACTATAACTATATCCTTTAAGTTTTTATTTGCAAAATAATTTACAATTAAAGGCGATGCATATAGATGATCCACGGGAATGTCAAAAAACCCTTGGATTTGTGGAGCATGAAGGTCCATTGTGATCACTCTGTCAGCGCCTGCGGCTTCAATAAGGTTGGCAACCAGTTTTGCGGTAATGGGTTCCCTGGATTTTGACTTCCTGTCCTGCCTTGCATAGCCGTAAAAAGGCATTACAGCATTTATCCTGCCTGCAGAAGCCCTCTTCAGTGCGTCTATCATTATCAGGAGCTCCATAAGATTGTCATTTACAGGGCTGCATGTTGATTGGACCACAAAAACATCTGCGCCCCTTATGGATTCATTTATACTGACCCCTATCTCCCCATTGCTAAAAGTACTTACTTGAGCATCTCCCACAGGTATGCCAAGGTTGAAGGCTATATCCTTTACTAATCCCTTATTGGCATTACAGCTTAGGACCTTTATGCTCTTCCCATGTACATTCATTCTAAAAGAAACCTCCCAAAATATTATTTATTTTTCTTTTGATTGACCCAACCCTCCTTATTTTCCTGTCTTACCCTGCCAATAGCCAGACTGTCCCGGGGCACATCCTTTGTCACAGTGGTGCCCGCAGCAATATAAGTATTATCATATACCTTTACCGGGGCAATCAGGTTTACGTTGCAGCCTATAAAGGAGTTATCCCCAACATACGCCCTGTGCTTTTGTTTCCCGTCATAATTGACAAATACTACACCGCATCCCAAATTTACTCCGCTGCCTACATCGCCGTCCCCTATATAGGTTAAGTGAGAAGCCTTTGTGTAGTCACCAATATTGGAATTCTTGATTTCTACAAAATCTCCGATCCTTGCATGCTTTCCAATCTTATTGCCCGGCCTTACATATGCAAAGGGTCCTATGGATGTACCCTCACCTACGGAGCTCTCAAGCACTATGGAATACTGTATGCTTACACCCCTATCAATTCTGCTGTCTTTGACCCTTGAATCGGGGCCTATGACCGAATCCTCACCTATTACCGTATCACCCTCAAGAATGCAGCCAGGATATATAGTCACATCCCGTTCAATTTTAACAGAAGCTTCAATATATGTACTATCAGGGTCCATAATGGTCACTCCATTAAGCATAAGATTTTTTGCTATTCTGGAACGCATTGTTCTATCGGCCTCGCTTAGCTGATATCTGTTGTTCACCCCCATAACATCCCCGGCATCCGGAATTTTGTAAGCTCCTGCCTTAAGACCCTTCTCTACCATTATACCAATAATATCGGTCAGATAGTATTCCCCTTGAGCATTATTGTTGTTTAACTGTTTAAGTGCCTTCCTAAGCTCCCCGCCTCTAAAGAAATATATTCCGGAATTGATTTCTTTGATACGCTTTGTATCTCTGTCGGCATCCTTCTCTTCAATAATCGCCTTTACAAGGTTGTCAGGCCCTCTTGCTATTCTTCCGTAACCCGTTGGGTCCTCTTCGTCGGCAGTCATAATCGTTGCACTATAGCCCTCGGACTTGTGCAGCTCATACATTTTCAACAAGCTTTCGGATTTGAGCAGGGGGGTGTCCCCATATAGTATTAGTATATCCTGTTCATTTATATACTTTTCTGCCTGAATCAACGCATGGCCCGTTCCAAGCTGCTCTTCCTGCATGACAAATTTGACGCCTGTAATCTCTTTTAAAACCAGTTCTGACCCGTTTCCTATGACGACAACGGGCTCTTCATCTGAAAGTTCCCGGGCACATCCTATAACATACTCCAGCATGGGAATACCGCATATTTTGTGCATTACCTTGGGTATTTTGGAATACATCCTTTTCCCTTCCCCGGCAGCAAGTATTATACATGTGATGCCGCATCCCTTTCCCAATATATCACCTCAATTACTATCTAAAAATTCAAGGAGTGTAACTCTACATTCCCCTATTATTTTAACATAATACAATACCGGAAAAAAGTATACGGAAGTGCAAAAAAGAAGCTGCCGCAAAATAAGGAGCAAAGGAAGTAATTCCTATTTTGCAGCAGCCCCCAAGGTTGTTTTGTTTACCATTTCTTATGCTTTTTTTTGTATGACTTTGCAAGGTAGTAAGGCGGCAAAAAAAACGGATAGGAAAAATATTCGTGATTCTTCGCGGGCTTCCAATAAGCGGGAAACTCATCTGACTCATCGCTGCTGTAATCGCTTTCATCCTCATCATACCAATCAGTATTTTTCATTTCCGGTGCTATTGCCCCCGGACACTCTTCATATGGCATTTTCATCATAGGACACATCATAGGACACATCATAGGACACATCATTGGGCAGCCATGCATCACTGGTTGAATTTCTTCCTGCATTTCCAATTCATTGATGTCAAGCTCCGGCTCTTCTCCCTTGGAGCATTGTTTTCTCTTCTCCGTCATTTTTACCCCCTTAGCTATACATTTTAGGATTGACATCAGTTAATTATATTTTGGATATCCCAAAATATATTCCCTGATTTATAGAATACACCAAGTGCTATACCGGCATATTCTATATAGTATACTACTAATATATATAAACTAATGTGGAAAAATTACAAAAAAGAAAACATCCACCTGTGTCTAAGGTGGATATCTTAAAATGTTACTCGTTTTTCACTTTTTCATACTCTTCCAATATTGATGTTTGCAGTCTCTCCCTTGTTAAGGAATTTATAGGATGTGCAATATCCTTGAATTCTCCATCAGGAGTCTTTCTGCTCGGCATAGCTATGAACAACCCTTCTTGTCCTTCTATAACCTTTATGTCATGAACAACAAATTCATTATCAAAGGTTACTGAAACTACCGCCTTCATCTTGCCTTCCACATTAACCTTTCTGATTCTTACGTCTGTTATTTCCATTCTAGTTCACCACCTTCCGTCGTTCATTTTGTCATTTCATTAATAATTCGTCATTTATTAGTTTTTTTCCTTCTTTTTCTAACAAAGATTTTCATTATGCCGTGGATCCTGTTGTGATATTATTTGTAGTTTTAATATTTTAAGTCTTTAATTATTTGTAAAACTTTTCTTTCATATTATCATGTAGCAAAAAATTGGCTATAATAATATTATGGGTATTATATGAAATTCTTACTTGCAATTAAGCACATTATGATCATACACTATGATAAAACTAAAACATAAGTTGACAGTATGCACATAAGAATGTAAAATCAATACGTTATATAAAGTAATAGTCCTAGCTTACTAACAAATTGATCCAATGTAATTTATATTAAGGAGTTGTATCCAATGATTTCCCTCAATAGTGTAAAGAATGTTCATTTTGTGGGTATTGGCGGTATTAGCATGAGCGGGCTTGCTCAAATATTGATTGAATCGGGCTACAAAATCACAGGCTCTGACATAAGCGAAAGCAACTTAATCAGCAAACTTCGCGCAAACGGTGCTTTGGTATCTATACCTCATGACCCGGCAAATGTTGAAGGAGCCGAGCTTGTTGTCTACACAGCAGCAGTAAAGCAGGACAATTGTGAGATTGTTAGGGCAAAGGAACTTGAGATCCCAGTTATAGACAGGGCAACTTTCCTGGGAATGATAATGAAAAATTATAGCTATGGTATTGCAATTGCCGGCTGTCACGGAAAAACAACCACCACATCAATGGTTTCAATAATACTAAAAAACGCGGGATTGGATCCTACAATACTTATCGGTGGCGAAATCGAGGCAATAAACGGAAATGTCAGGGTGGGCAAGAGCAGTTATTTTGTGACTGAAGCATGCGAATACTGCGAAAGCTTTTTGAAATTCTACCCTTATGTAGCGGCTATACTGAATGTAGAAAAGGATCATCTGGATTTTTATAAAGATATAGACCACATAATATCCTCTTTTAAGAAATTTGCCGGGCTTATCCCGGAGGGCGGAAGCCTTATTGTTTGCGCTGACAATGAAAATGCTCTTCTTGTTTCAAAGGAAGTAAGCTGCAAAGTGTTGACCTATGGGATCAGATCCAAAGCGGATTTTTATGCCAGAAATATAAAATATGACAACCTGGGGCACCCATCCTTCGAGGTCCGGCTAAAGGGCAAAAAACTTGGCACCTTCTCCCTTAGCATCCCCGGTGAACACAATGTATTCAATGCCCTTGCAGCCATAGCAATAGCCCATAACGCAGGCATTCATATTCATACTGTAAAAAAGAGTCTTAAGGAATTCAAAGGCACCCACAGGCGTTTTGATATAAAAGGCACACGGAACAGTATTACGGTAGTCGATGATTATGCCCATCATCCAACTGAGATTAAGGCAACACTTCATGCGGCAAAACAATTTCCCCATCAAAAAATATGGTGTATTTTTCAACCCCATACCTATTCAAGGACAAGGACTTTGTTTGATGAGTTTTCAGAGGCCTTTTACGATGCCGACAACGTGATTATTACCGACATATATGCAGCCAGAGAAAAGGATACAGGAATCGTCAATCCCTCGGAATTAGTGGAGGGTATAAACAAATACAGCGCAAATGCAGTATATAAAAATGATTTCAAAGGCATAGCCGACCTTATAGCAAGGGAAGCCCACCCCGGAGACCTTGTATTTACAATGGGAGCTGGGGATGTTTTCAAGCTGGCGCCTATGATATTGGATGAAATAAAGATATGATATTGAGGCCTGTATATTTCACTTTTCAACTGATAGTGCCCAAAGATACAGCGATGCAACTGAACCGTAAGGGGAATATCGACTTCTATATCTCATGAATTTTTCTTCCGGCAGCTCTTTAAGACCGTACAAATTAATCATCCCTCTGCGTATTGCCAAATCTTTGTAGCTTACTATATCCGGGCGGCATAGGGAAAATATAAGCAGCATCTCTGCAGTCCAGGCACCCACTCCGCGCAGCCGGGAGAGCCCTTTGATTATTTCCTCGTCAGTCAGCATATGGAGCCTCCCAAAGTCCACTTGTCCGGACATTGCAGCCTCCGCAATTCCCTTTATATATTCTGCCTTCCGCACAGACATACCGCACTTTTGAATATCGGACAGTTCTGCTTCTTTGATATTTTCAGGGGTAACGCCCCCAATCAGCCCAATCAGCCTGTCCCATACAGTATCTGCAGCTTTGCTTGATATCTGCTGGCTTACAATGCCGGATATCAGAGCCGCAAAAGGATCCGGTATGACCTCCCTTTTGATCATTCCGATTCTATCAATAGCAGCCGCCAGCTTTTTGTCTTTGCTTTTCAGATACTCTATTTCTTCCCGGCCATATTCAAATATATGCATTATTTTGATTTCTCCAATTCAAGCAAATACTTTTTCATTTCCAGTCCTCCGCCATAACCTGTAAGAGAACCGTCTGCACCTATGACCCGGTGGCATGGAATAAATATGGGAATAGGATTGCGGTTGTTGGCAAGGCCTACGGCCCTTGGGCCTTTGGGCACACCGGCCCTTTCGGCTATTTCTTTGTAGGAGGCTGTTTTGCCATAGGGTATTTCACAAAGAGCAGCCCATACCTTTTTCATAAATTCCGTGCCATAAGGTTCAAGGGGCAGATCAAACTCTTTGAGCTCCCCTGCAAAATAACTGTCAAGCTGCCTCACCGCTTCCTTCAGTATCGGTGTTTCACCTAATTGCACATCCTTCGGCACTTGCTCCTCTGTAATATACACATTGGTTATTTTACCGTCCTTTTCGGTTATTCCGATCCTTCTGATCTTTGATTCATAAAAGCACGTCGGCATTGCAACCACCTCTGTTATTTTTATTTGTTCTTGGCTTTGCAAATTTCAACTTCAGGCGGGCCTTAATCAAATTATAGAATATTTTGCCCAAGGGTTCTATATCTATTTTTGTCATAGTAAATATCAGCCATAAGAATACCAATATAATGTGGATATAAATCATAAGCATATCCATGCAGACTCCCTATCCCTTCCAAAGATGCCGCTCCATATCGATAGTCCCATTCTCCCTGAAGCTGATACCCTCAGACTCCAATATGACCCTTTGAATCTCAACATCTCCGAATACGTGACAGGGGCAAAGCTCCCCTGTTATTTTTACAACCCTGTGGCAAGGCAGCCCCAGGCTTTCCGGCGCACTTCTCATAGCCCAGCCTACGATCCTGGCTCCCCTTGAATAGCCAAGCATCTTCCCTATTCCCCCATAGGTAGCTACCTTTCCCTTGGGTATCCGGGCAACTATTTCATATACTCGATTAAAAAATCCTTCTCCGTTTTCCCCCATTGTCTTTTCCTTCCCGCCGATAACTGTGGTGTAAACAATAAATTGTCATGCCTTAATTATCAAGTCTTTTATTTCTGAATCGATTTTTTTTATCCTTGAGGACTCTTGCCTTTCTAGGCTGCCGAGTCTGCTCAATACTTCCTGGACCTGACCCCTGAACTGCGATACACTCTCGTGGGAATTCTGAATTCTTGATTGCATAAACCAATCTGCAATCAATCCATCAAAGAAAAAATCTGCAAACTTAGCAAAGCCATCCGTTTCAAAATGAATGTCATCTTTGATCTTTATGTCTGAAAGCTCTGTTTTGAACCGGCGCAGCAGACCCTGAGCCCGCTCCGCATCATATCTGGCATTATCTATGTGGGAATGCTTTACAAGATCAGAAACCAGCCCGCCTCCAAGCATATCCCAGATTCCCCAGCCTTCTGCACTTTCAAGGCTGCCCATTGCGCTTTCCAGGCTGCTTATTACATTTCTGCCGGCGGAAATAGCCTCTTTAATCTCCTTTAAAGCGTTTCTCGAAACGTTTAACTGCTCATTAAGGTTCAGCAAATTCTGAGCCCTATCAGGCTCTGATTCTATTAACATGCCTCTCTTCTTAGTATACAGGCTTTCATACCTGCTCCCGGAATCCGCAAAACTAACCCGTTCGGTGCAAAGCTTTGTAATCTCATTCTTCACATCCTCCAAATCACGAACTGCCAGATCATATTTAAGTTTTGCCGCAAGAGCCTCCCCTTGCTCCTTCTCTAAATGCTCGTCAAGCTTGCCGATAACCGAGTAAAAAATGCTTGCCAAACTCTGCTTTTCAAGGTTCTTTACATCATTATCCTCTTTGTCCAAAATATCCTTCAGCCCGGATACCTTACATTCAAGGGATAGCTGTTCCTCTCGAAGGGTCTTGAGCATTGAATCAATTTTTCGCAGACGAAAGACCCCCTGCTGTGCTTCCTCCATCCGGCTGTTAATTTCAGTATACATAATCTCACTCCTTAATCCAGTCCGCAAATATTACAGTTGAAAATGCTATAGATAATATTACCAGTGATACACCCATAATAACCGGCAATAACGTGCAAGCCAAAACCATCTCTTCTGACAATGACCAAATAGTTGTAATTTCACCTGCCGGCATTGAGAGATCCAATGCAATATCCCTGCCTTTGGTCAAACCAATATAAGATATTATGTTACCACTAATGAATAAAGTAATAATTAACCTTATTGCCCGCTTTAACTTTGCAGACATGACCCTTCCTCCTTTTAGATATCGTCTACTTATTCCCCAATATCCCAACTATACATTTTAGGATAGACATACGTTTTGTCTCTCATACTTGCCTTTACACTTGTGTTATCCGAGTCAATACTTATTTCCAAACCCTCCGGTGCGCCGGGTACGATAATCAGTATCGACGGAGGCTCTGCCGAATTTCCATAGCATGGATCAAAGGAAGTCATTAACATAATTATTGATAAAATAAGAATTAGAGTTAATCTATTTTTTCTTCTCATTTGTTATACCCCCTATCTATATGTTTCGCACTAAACATATTTCATCAAATTCAAATAGTGCAAAACATTATTCTAATATAACGCCCCGTCCAAGCCGTTCACAGCCTCAATGCCAAATACTGATCCGTCTTTAATAAGGAAGACAATACTTTTTGTACCTTCCCCGGGTGTATAGGCATATGCGAAATCGCATTTCCCAAACCATTCTTCGTCATCGTAAGAAATGCTGTCTATTTTCTTCAATGGCCTTTCGGTCCAATTTTTTAAGAGGACCTCCTCTTTACTGCCTATGACAACTCCTCCAACAGAACAGCCTTCCTTGACGGTGCGGATAGTAATAACCGTATGGACGCCTTCATAAGGGCTAAGATATGTTATTTGCATTCCGTCACTCTCTACTACGGTTACGTTTCCGAAGCTTTCAGCCCTGAAGTCCTTGCGGCTTTTTTCCATCAGATTTAAGCCGAACGGGAAATCTACCGGGTATGAATCCAGAGAAAGAATGTCGTTTCCGGCCATAACGACCGAGAATATGTCCGTGTTGTAATTAATTGAACACATGATGAATCTGCGAAGAAATTCCGCTTCCTCTGCAGAAAAACGCTCCTTCAGGCATGCACTGTACAAAGCCCTGTCATAATTCCACTGCATCATCAAAATGCTCTCTAATCCTTCGGAATAGGCTCCGTCTGATGTGAGGCAAGCTTTGCCTATATAGTAGTTGCGAAGGGACTGATCATTGCTGCCGGTCTTTGTAATACCCACAGCAGCATCTTTCAATGCAAGCCATAGGGGGTTCCACCATTCTCCGGGATAAGTCTTCTCCAACTCCAGCCAAGTGGTTCGAGTAAAGTTTTCAAGGCAGGGAAGCAGTTCGTATTCACTTATTTTTTCCCCTGCTATAAGTCTGGGCATATAGTCGTTGATATTCCCCGTGGATGCAGAATGCAAGCCGGAAAGGACGGAAGGGTCATCAGAGGGCTCAAAACTATCCAAGGTTGCCGTAAAATGTTCAAAGGCCTTTTTGACAAAGGCAAGGGCGGCTTCCTTGGGATCAAGCATGGATTTATCCTTTCCCCTATCGCATTCCGCCTGCAATGCGGCATGATATTCCGCGGAAGGAATTCCGTTCTCATCGGGGAAATAAGGGTATGGGCCTCCATGCTGGTCCTTCCAGCGCTCCACACACCAAATGCCGGTATTCCCTTGAGCTGCCGGCTGTGAAAGGGTAAGGGTCCAGACCTCTTCCTTTTTGCCGTTGTGAGCATAATAAGGAAAATAATCAATGAAAATATGCTTACTGTCGTAGGTATACTCTCTGCTGAAAAATTCACCGTCACTGTATGGAGTCAACCCATTGCGAACTATTATATCATTTTTTACAAAACCTGCGACGGCGTCGAAAAGCTGCGAAAATGACTCATAATCATCCGGAGCCTGGACGTCGGTGGCATGAAAAAAACCGTAATGATATTTTGCATCTTTGGCAAAAAAACTCTGTCCGCTTCTGTCGGAGCACAGGAATTGTTCATATTGTGCTTCGGTATAACGGACAATGCTGAAAAGCCAACCTAACCCTTCGTACTTCTCATATGTTGATTTTTGATAAACAGCAATAAGGGTGATCCCATCATCATGCAGAACCGGATCTATGAGCAGCTGATTCGCATATTCACCGGGTATGGCTATGGTCACACCTGAACGCTCATACAAGGCCATATCTCCCTTGACATCCGTCTCATTCCCGGTCCCAACGGAAGTGCAGCCGAAAGCAAGGGCTATAATGATAAGCATACAGGATATTAAAAATGGTCCCTTTTTCCCGTACATAATAAATGTCCCCTCCTTTAAGGTTTCTTAAGCCTATTACCCACTAATTTTTATCAATTTGGACTATAAAAAAGCAATATTGGATTTCATCGTTATTATGTAATTCCACCACATAACCGGCAGTAATTTTTTCGTTTTCTTCATAATATGAGCTAAGCCCCGCCTGAAACAGCCTTTCCACAGTATATTCATATTCTGAATCCCCGACTCTTTCCGTCTTAATATCCATGCTTAATGGAGCTCCAAAAGAATCGTTATAGTTGGGAGCGCCCCCCTTATTAATCCAATATGCCTTTACGTTAATTTCCCCATCTTTGCCGTTTAAATTGAGCATTACCTTAGAGCCCTTAGGCGCATATATGAGTTCTTCCCTGTCAATTTCCATGTAGGCTTTTCTGAAATCATCCTTTGATGTAAAAGGCCTTGGAGTGAGAATATAATAGATATCTTCATCATTGACTCTTACGGATATTTCACTTCTATCCTCCCCCTCAATCCCTGCCTTACCTTTGCCGATATTGGTATTGCAGCCTATCAGTGATGTGGTAAGCAACAAAACTAAAAATAAACCGGCGGCCTTTTTCATTGAATCATCCCCTCATCTTCTCAATATTATTTGACGAGTAAAAGGCTCCAAATGTTGCATCTAAATGCCAATTCACATTAGGGGGATAATGCGACGCAGCACAATCATACGGACCCACTACGGAGAATGCGCAGTATATCGATGCACACGGGTTATGATTTTGACAGGGCCAGTCTGCTCGTCTTTGGAAAAGTCCTAATGGCGCCAATGGGCCGTCCTTGGCCCGTGGCGTCTAAGCCGGCGTCCTGCCGGCTTTACGTACTTTTCAACAAAGCCTTCGCAGGGGCCTGTTGCCAAAATCATAAAGTGTGCCCTGATATACTGTGCATCCTCCAGTGAGATGCAGATGTATAGAGAGCTGCCTTGGATAGCAACTCGCACGGTATAAGCCTTGGACAGAATCACAGCTTATAAATGCTCCCTGCTATACAAAGGCAATGCTTCTGATACATAGGTACCATGCAGGAAATACATATTATGCAAACACCGGCGTGGGGAAGCTACTTTTGACGAAGCCTTTCACTGGCCTCGGAACGGGAAGGCTTCCAGGCAAAATCACCAGACGGACCAACAAAGATGGGACCCTCGCCAGTGATTTTGTTGGCTTTGAAAGGCGAGGAGAACGTACTTCCCCAACAGCCGGGATTTTGTACAAACTATTATTCTGTATCAGCACCATGCAGGAAATACATATTATGCAAACAATGATTTAGGTTGCTTCAGATGATAGTGTTGCGTCTCATTATAAGCATATTATACCTCAAGCCCGTGAGAAACTTAACAACAAAGCAAATAATTCATGCGAACATTTGTTTGCTTTTTTCTATGAAGCTTGATATAATATTGGTATGGATTTCTATAGGAGGATCCTTATGGACTTAGCCGACAAAATCAGAATATTATCTGATTCCGCCAAATATGATGTATCCTGCTCTTCCAGCGGAAGCAGCAGGAAAAATAAAAAAGGGGGCATAGGAAATGCCGCACCTTCAGGCATTTGCCACAGCTGGGCTGCCGACGGCCGCTGCATTTCTCTGCTTAAAATCCTTTTTACTAATTATTGCATGTATGACTGCAAGTATTGCGTCAACCGATCCTCTAATGATATTCCGAGAGCAGCCTTTACCCCGGATGAACTAATTAACCTCACAATCAATTTCTATAGAAGGAATTACATAGAAGGTCTTTTCCTCAGCTCTGCCATATGCATAAGCCCGGACCACACAATGGAGCTTCTTCTGAAAACCGTTAAAAGGCTTCGCTGTGAGGTCAGCTTCAACGGATACATCCATGTAAAGGCCATCCCGGGAGCCAGCCCTGCCCTTATTGAAGAAACAGGCAGGTATGCAGACAGAATGAGCGTAAACATTGAACTCCCCTCCGATGAAAGCCTTAAGCTCCTGGCGCCGCAGAAAACAAAAGAATCAATCATTAAGCCCATGGGCTTAATAAGATCCGGAATTGTCCGGAACCGTGAAGAAAAAAACAAATTCAGAAATGCCCCCCAATTTGTCCCCGGAGGGCAATCCACCCAACTTATTGTCGGGGCCACAAAAGAAAATGACCTGAAGATCCTGAGACTGTCCGAATCCCTATATAATATCTACAACCTTAAAAGGGTATATTATTCAGCTTATGTTCCGGTATCGAACCATCCCAGCCTGCCGGCAATAAGCGGGCCGCCGCTTCTCCGGGAGCATCGGCTGTATCAGGCAGATTGGCTTCTTAGATTTTATGGTTTTAACTCCGGTGAGCTGTTGGACGAAGGGAACCCCAACTTTGATGAATTACTGGATCCAAAGTGCGGCTGGGCAGTCAGGAACCTTGATAAATTCCCGGTAGAAATCAACAATGCGGACTATTTCACATTGCTTAGGGTGCCCGGTGTAGGAGTCAAATCAGCTCAGCGCATACTCCGGAGCAGGAAATTTTCAAAGCTTGACTTTGACGATCTAAAAAAGCTTGGAATTGTATTAAAACGGGCAAAGTACTTCATTACCTGCAAGGGCAGGTATCTCCCCCAAAAAAGTATTTCTGTCGATCCTATATCAATTAGAAACCGCATGCTTCTGGAAGACAAAATCAAAGTTCCCAGTAATGTGGAGCAGTTATCCCTCTTTTCCCTATATCCCTCCATTATGATAGCTAAAGAAAACATATCAAGAATTACGGGTGAATTGTGATGTTGTACTACATTTATGACGGCACTTTTGAAGGGCTTTTGACAGCTATATACGACGCCTTCTACGAGAAAGAGCCCCCGGAACAAATAGTCCCTGTGGACAGTTTTGCCGACAGCCTTCTAATAACAAAGACCTATATTGAGTCCGATCCGGAAAAATCAAAAAAGGTTCACGATGCAGTGGTCAACAAGATCTCAAGAAACGCAATGAGAAATATAATGTACACATACTTATCGGAACACAAAAATGCCGGAATATACATATTGGATTATCTTCGGTTTGGATTCAAAGCCGGAAAATCCGCAGACTCCTGTCTTTCTGACGACAGAGTACACAGAGTCCATAACCTCACATTAAAAGTCGCAAGGGAAAGACAGCTGCTGGCGGGAATAATAAGATTCAGGCTGCTTCATAACAATATATACTATGGGCCGATAGAACCCCAATACAATACTATATGCCTCTTAGGGGATCATTTTGCAGACAGAATGTCTGATCAGGTATTTGTTATCCATGACCTGAAAAGAAATTACGGAGTCTTCTACGATAAGAGCAAATGGTTCATAAGCGACATAAATATGAAAGAAAACTTAACCTTTCACGAAAACGAAATATTCTTCCAGAAGCTCTGGAAACAGTATTTTGATGACATTGCAATAAAGAACAGAATAAATCCAAAGCTTCAATCCCGTTTTTTGCCGAATAGATATTGGAAGTATTTAATTGAAACAAAGTGAGTGTTTCTACATAAACAGCAACGCACAATTGGCAAGGTTTTATGATGGAGCTCATTGAACCATCCCAAAACTGATATGGAATTAACAAACCGATATGTAAACGAAAATGAAACACGAAAAATGAGAAAT
Organism: uncultured Clostridiaceae bacterium; assembly: GCA_964447145.1. Lineage (GTDB taxonomy): Bacteria > Bacillota > Clostridia > Lutisporales > Lutisporaceae > BRH-c25. The sequence goes on along the minus strand of CAYURW010000024.1, from coordinate 13,825 downwards.
CGAATAGAGTAATAAACAGATTGGAAATTCATATTCCAATCTGTCTATTTGCTATCCGTATTTAGTGCTCATTATCCTTATTTGATGTCACAGTACTTTTTAAGTTTTTTATGATTACAAATCCAAGAGCCATAACAATCAGAATAATTGCAGCAGTCATAAAGTAGTTGTTCCTGTCAGTAAACGGGATATCTTCTTTTTTATAGTCAGGATTTATTACTGCCGGACCAAGCTGTGCTTTTACAAGCTTCTCTTTATCAATTTTATCCGCTATGTAAGACATATCATATACAGGAGCTTCGTAAGCCTTGCTCCCATAATACACTCTGTAGCTTTGATCCGACTCAGCTTCAAATACAATGTTATCCGGAAGATAAAAAACCTCTGCCCCTTGTATGCTTAATGCCTCGCTGTCCTGATTATCTATAATCAGCTTTATGTATCTTCCACAAATACTGCCAACCTCGATTTTCTTTTTCTCAACCTTATAATCGCCAATATCAAATGATGAAATTCTTTCCTCAGAGACAAAGGAAAAATCCTTCATATCGTTCCCTGTGAAGACCCTTACCCCCCTGCTGAAATTCTTATCCGCACATATTGTTGAAATACCGGAAACAGGAAGATTGGAGTATCCCGTATCAATAACGGCAGTTGTCATTTTATCAGCAGTTGAAAGGGATACCAGCTTAGCTGATATTCCTTTCTGTACCGGTTTATTGACAAAATCTCTAACATAGGAAGCATTCTTAATGTCCTGCGAAAAAACCTTTCCTGCTGCTACCTCAAACTCAGCTTTTAAATACTTGTAGTCCACCTTGTCAAAGGTAATCTTATTATTACTGCCTTTATTCCTATCCTCAAAGCTGTATATGTACCCCCTTGAAGCTATTGGGTAAAAATTAATGCCATCCTTGCTTCCGGATAATTTGGGAGACAGCAGAAAGTTATTTGTTGATATATCAATTGTAATAGCATCATAGGGTTCCATGGATGAATCGCCGACAAAAGTAGCGCTGACTAATCCCCCGTCATCATAACGGTTTATTATTTCAAAGCTGATATTGGATTCTACCACATTATCAAAAGAGAGTTTATTGTATTTATGATACTGAACCTCGGCATTTTCACCGCTAAAGATTCTGATATCCGAAGCGGAAGCTGTTGCAGCAGCATATATTTCAGGGTCGATTTCGAAGGATCTTAAGCCTTCGCCCTGAGTATGAAGCTCTTTATAATATTGAAATTTATCAGGAGAAGTGCCATCTGCACAAACTGTATTGCCCAGAACCAGTGCTAATGCTATTGCCGAACTAAGCATCCTCATCGATATCATTTGTACTTCCTCCTATGATAATATATTTAAACCTCTGATATATAAAGGATATACCGAGCAATATCAAGCCTAATGCAACAAATGACAGTATTCTGTATATGCCTTCAAGTGAGGAAAGGTCGTAAATAAATACCTTATTGATAACCACAAGGAAAAGTGCAAGTGCAAATATCCTCATACTCTTGATCTTTTTGAAAAAACCAATAAATATTAGAACTAAGGAATACATAAGAATAATTAGTGAATCTACAAAATTACGCATATTTGAGTATTTCTCAGTCATTTGGTATTGTCCGGGATAGCTTCGCAGTATTGTACTAATGCTCTTGTCAAAGAAGTTTGAAGCCTCCGCAAGAAAAAGGCCTAACAAAAGCAGGTTCAAAGCAACTGACAGAACCACTTTTAAACGGGATTTCCTTTCCCTTATAATCCACAGCATCCCAAAAAGTACAGTAACAGAAACAACATATACCAGGGAATCAATGTTCATAAATGATACTGCTTTCATATCATCGGCTATATGCCTTAAGTCCAATACCAATCCTATCAAAGCTAAAGCTGCAACACCAATATAAGCAACTCTGATTCTTCCGTATTCGGTCTTGAGAAAAATATATGCCAAAGCGGCTGCCTCTACTGACCAGGCAAGAGTTACAAATCTTCCGTCCAGCTGCACAGGTATTGCAATTGTAATCAGTACCAAGGCAACTGAAAGCAAGGACACAAGAAGTTGTTTGTCACTATCTGCATATTTCCTGACCACTGAGAAAATTGCTATATAGATCGCAGAACCGATTACTGTAAATAGTCCAAGGAGACTGTCATTATGTTCATAAAGCAGGAAATATCCTTCCATATAGCAAACCATTGCATTCATAAAAATTAACAAGTAGTCGAATCTGACATAGCGGCTTTTATTATTCTTACTGATGTTCATCAACAAAGATACGGTCAAAAACTCCGCAAATATTATAAGCATAGGGATAAAGCCTGTAAAGAATTGTACTTCCCTTATTCCGCTGTCATAAATAACTGCACGCTCAAGCATCCAAAATATATAACACAAATGAGTTGCAAAAAAAGCGGAATAGAAGAGAGATTTCCAACTTTTATAATAGGATACTATCATAATGCCAAGGTTTAGAATAACTATGTAGGATAAGAAAAATATATCATTGGGTTTATCTGAAGCAAGCAGAAACGGCGTCAAAAACCCGGTCAGCACTCCAAGATGCATTATCGCAACAGCATCATGCCTTAGAGCCATAAAAGCACTTGAACAAACAATAAGCGCAAATAGTGAAAAAGCAATGTATTGACCAATAAAGCCATAAAAGCTGAAAGCAGCATATACAGTAAAGAAAAGTGCTGCTATACCTCCGCCTATAAGCCCTTCCGAAGGAATACGATATTTTTTTATGAAAAAATCCCCCGCAACCAGCATGGATATCCCGGAAACAGCTCCTATAAAAACTCTCCCCCGGGGCCCAACCAGATTATTATCGAAAGAATATTTCAGAAAAAATGCAACAGCAAAAATAAGAGCTATAATACCTATCCGGTTTATCCATTTGCCTCCCAGCTCCATTTCAATATTACTTTTTGAGGCCTTCTTTCTCTCCGGTGAATATAAGGATTTTGGAAAGAAAGATTTTCTATTCTTTTCGACTATAACAGCAGGCGCCTTATATTCTTGCTTCCTATACCCCTCTCTTTCAATACGAGATAAGCGCTCTTCTATCTCGTCCAGCCTCTTTAAGATATTTTCCATATCCTGCATAAAACCCCTCCACAATATATTTTCGTTTTTCTCTTACCAGAACAAAGGCGGCTTTGCCGCATTTGCCGCCCATAAGCTTTTTCCGGAGGAAATTCCGGTGCGGGCACTTAAATCAAATGCTTCAAGCTTATGTAAACCTGTTAAACAGCGATAATCAAACTTTTGTATAGGTTTTTGGACAAAATTTTGATTAAGGGACTGAATCGTCGGCTAAATCCGTCTAAACGGTTAACATAAGTCGCATTTTTATTAACATAATCCATAAATACTGCGTTTTTTAGTCCCATACTCGAAATTTTGTCCAAAATACGGGTAAATTTCAATTAAAGAACAAAGGCGGCTCCGCCGCATTTGCCGCCCATAAGCTTTTTCCGGAGGAAATTCCGGTTCGTGCACTTAAATCAATCTTTTTTATGGTATAGGAAAGTTATACTTTCCTATACCATAAAAAATCTGTTTAAACATCGCCGAAACAGATTTTTGCTACTTAACCATTTTAGGATGGGCATCAGCTAATTAGACGCCAGATATCTTAAAGTGTTTTACTTGATTCATAGAATACACCAAAGTCTGTCTTCTAGCATATTCAATATGGACTTTCTTTGGGTTGAAAAAATACACATTAATGCTTATTGTCGCAAATTAAATAGGCAGTATATAAATATACCCTTATCATCCAATAACAAGTATATCATTAATGTATAATCATGGAAATACTGCCCGCACTTTAAATATTGCATTGCAGTGATTTCTTCCCGCTCTTACTGCTTGTATTCTAAAGCTCTCTGCCGCAGCTTTTGCAGTATCTTGCGTCCTCATCGTTAAGGCCCCCGCAGTTTCTGCATTTTATTTTTACTATTTCCTTTGTTTTGCCTACATCGGCAATTTTATCAACAACATCTATATTGCTGATAGTATCATTTATCATACCGCCTTTTGCTTCGCTGAAGGGTTTCAAATCCTCCCTTGCCTTTTCGGGGTCAAGAATCAGCCCTGAACCGGCCGCACCCTTGGCGCCAATATTCATAACAAAGGAACCGGCGATCATCAAAACCATTCCAACCACCGGAGCCATAAAATTGGGTTCCCTGCCGCTTATGAAAGGATCATTCATATAGCTTGCAGCGGAAAAGAATACCGAAATAAAAAGTATAAACCCGAGAATCATCATTCCCATTCCAATATAGTATGCAGTTTTTCTTTCCTCTGAAATCTTTGCCATAATATCACTCCCACTTTTAATATATTGCGCACAGCACCCCTTGATGCTTTTGCTGCACTTTTCTTGCTATTATAGCGGCTGCCTCCGCCCTTGCAGATTGCGCGCAGCACCCTCTAATGCTTTTGCTAAGCTCTGCCCTTCTTCTTTTTCAACAGTACAGAGGTATCCAGATTATCCGAGCCGGGCTTTTCCTTCGTCTCTTTCCTTTCCCTCTCCAGAGATTTTTCTTCTCTTTCCGACTGTGGTTTTGCAGTTTCACCCGTTGGATATGTAGTTTTACCTTTTGGTTCTGCAGTTTCGCCCACTGGATATGCAGCTTCACCCTTTGAGTATGCAGCTTCCTCTTTTGAGTATATCGGCTTTTCCGCCTTTGATGGTTTCCCTCTTAAAACTGCCAGCCTTGCTCTCAATTCCGACAACTTCTCCTCCAATGCGGAAATAGGCAGGTTGAGCCTCCTCAAGGCTATATCAAGTATAAACAGTATTAGAGCAAGTATAAGCAAAAATGGCGTCAAATCTATGCTTCCGAATATGTCCTTGATCTTCCCCTTATAAACATCTTCGGGAGCATTGACCAATACCCCTCCGGTTTCGGAAATGAGTCTGTCAAGGTGCCCTCCGGAGGGCTGTATTCTGTATTCCGGCGAATACTGAACAGATATTCCCGTGCTTGCTGCATTTATTGTTTCTCCTTCTTTTTGCTGAAATGCTTTTATCATGTATGCGCCTGTCCCGGTTATTTCAAATTCTCCTCTGTATTGCCCCGGTGCTACCGGGTAGAGAGTAATTTCACTGTTTTCCAAAGAAGGCGACACAATTGCAGCTTTTGTCTCAAATCCGGTCTTGTCGACATCGTTCTTAAGGGTCACCAAACCTTTACTGCCTTGTACTTCAGTCTCAACTGTTATATCGTCATCCCTATACTTTTCTATTGTCCAGTTGATAAGATTCTGCCACAATTTGATATTATTGTCCCAACCGACATAATTCCTGCTCCATCTGCCATTTATGTCTGAGTTCCATGCCGCTGTCTTCCCCAAACCATACTGCCATACTGTAAGTATAGGGTCCTCCCGGTCGCTTGCCAATATCACCCGGGAGGTGCTTTTGGGGCTGGCCGCCACATAGCCTGAAAGGGCCGGCAGCCCTTCTTCAGCCACCCCATTAATTATAGGGTGGGTGTTTATAATGGAAGGTATGAATTCTCTATTGTTAAGATATGCCTTTGCCGCTATGAATGTCTCTTTTGCAAATATACGCGGAATATTTGAATATTCATCGGTATAATAAAACCGCCCCTCAGCCCCCCGGGCTATGTCCTCAAGAAGGCGGACAGCAGAGCCCTTTCCCACCGCTACTGTGGATACAGTTATATTATCCTTCCTGAGCCTTTCTAAAAGCTCTGTATATCCGGTTCCTTCGGCCTGGCCATCTGTAAGCAATATAATATGCTTGATTTTTGTATTTATATCCTTGATTGAATCGCAGCCTTCCTGCAGAGCCGGGATTATGCTTGTTCCTCCTCCGGACCTTATGGTTCCTATGTCGTCTCTTATTCTCTCCCCATTGTCTGCCTTTTGGACAGGCACCACCCAGTAATTGGTGTCGTCAAAGGCAAGCACTCCTATCATGTCATTGGCTCTCAGGGAATCCAAAGTCCTTGCAGCAGCTTCCTTTGCCAGGTCCAGCTTTGTTATCCCTCCGCTGCCCTCCGTCATACTTCCTGACTTGTCTATAATAAGTACAATGGACATATCGGGTATTTCTTTTTTACCCTTAAGCTCCATGTTTACCGGCAATATCTTTTCCAGAGGGGTTTTGTAATAGCCGCCCAAAGCAAAGGAATTTTCGCCTCCTGTAGCTATAAACCCTCCTCCCATATCCTTGACATAGGGGTCCAGAGAATTAAGAAAGCCATCACTGAGGTTTTCGGCGGATACATTGCAGGCTATTATTGACTTATATGCCGAAAGGCCTTCCAGGGTTTCCGGCACTGATTGGGCATTGACCTTTACATAGCTTGTATCTGAAGCTTCAAGGATCCTGACTGCCTCATCCGCTTCTCCGTCAATATCTTCAATTACCAATACTCTGGGCCTGTCAATTACATTAGTAAAAGCGGATGCTTCATTATTCCTGCTCTCCGTATCCATGTCCGGTTCCAAAAGCGCCCTGTAGCTCCTAAAACCTCCTGTGTCCGCTTTGTCGCGAAATACAAACCTGTTCTCGCCTTTTCTGAGCATAACCCTTTCTTCTGCGGCCTTGTTCTTTCCATCGAAAAGTGTTAGCTTTGCCCCCGTCTGAATAGTGCTTTCAATTGTAACTGCTATACCGAATTCCTCACCTATCCTGAGCCTTTTTGGAAGGGTGATGCCGGCCACTGCAGCTTCATTTGCAATTTCCCTGCCTATTTTATATATTTTAAAATCAATATCCTGCCCTTTTATGACGGAGGTTAGCCTGGAACTGTTCCCTTCATTCTCTTCACCATCGGTAATAAGCACTATCCTTTTTCTGCTGTTCTGCGGGAATAGTGATACCGATGCGGTAAGGGCGTTCTCTATGTTTGTGTAAATACCTCCCGGCTCAGTCTCTATTCTATGAAAAACAGGTTCCCTGGATACAAAGCTTTCTATAAGGGGATTGCTACCGAAGGCCACGATTGCTGCCTGATCCATAGGGCCTTTGTATTCCAGGGCTTTGCTAACATAATCCTCAGCGATTGTCCTGTAATCATTCATGCTGTCTGAGGCATCCACCACAAATATAGTAGTTGTCGTGTCCACTATCCATTTTATATTCACTCCCGAAAGGGAAAGTATAAGGAGAATGAATACACTGCTCCTAAGAAGCAATAAAAGCCTCCGCCTGAGTCTGTACATTTTCCGGAGCTTTTGAGAGGTAAATACTATGAAAAAAATCGCTAAGGGGATTAGTGAAAGCAAAAATGGCCTTTCTATATCAATAACCATGGGTATACACCATCCATTCCGCAGCCGCGATCAGCAGTAAAAAACCTGTAAGATATCCCCGGAGCCTGATACTTCCGGGAGCAGCCCCCGGTTCGACAGCCTCCCGGGTCTCAGGGGCAGGTCCCCGGTAATTTCCCGACTCCTTTTCCACAGGGAAATTTACTGCAAAATTCGAAGCTATATCAGATCCTCCAATATTTTGCATCAGCCGATACACTCCGCACTGTGCGGTGTTGTCAAAGGGCGGCATTGGATACCTTACCTCCAGCTTATGGGCCTCCCTCTCCGGATCTATTATAGAGGCTCCCTCTGCCTCCGGGCTTATGTCCAAATCTATCGGATCACCGCATAGGTATCCGTTTTCTCTGCCTGTGCCAATACCTGCAAGATATGCAGCCAAATTGTAAATAAAAACGGGATACTCCGCAGTCAAGACAAAGTCGCTGTTGTGCAGATCAAAACATATAGCCGCTGTTTTCCTTCCCTTGTACTCTCCTGAAATGGCAGCCGCATTCCCATCAATGTTCATCAGAATATCCGCCCAAAAAGGTGCTTTTATACTACTAAGCTTTGAGACTGTAAAATTCGCATTTTCCATATACCTGGTGTTGGGATGGATTGCGATATCTGCGATTCCCCCCGGAATTTCCGCCCCGGTCTCTACTATATCATTGCCGGCAGGGGGGGTCAGAAGCAGCAGACTTCCTGACTTGGGCAGCAAGTCGGGAAGTATAGAATCAAATACATAAAGGTCATACCCCTCTTCGGTATATTTATCCGGATTTGTTCTGTACAGTTCCAATCCATTAATATTTGAAATCACCTTTTCAATAAAAATATTACCCTCTGACATAAGCAATACCTTTCTGGGCTTTAATAACTCCACCGTGCTGTATACCCTGTTATCCTCCTCTAAGTCATCCTTTTCGGTAAGTTCCGCCCATATATAGGAAAAATCCGGGAGTATATCTTCAAAGTATAGAGTCGCTGTCTCCCCCCCCTGAAGATCAGTATTTTTTATATCCAATATTTTATTATCCCCATAAAGGGATATCTCCCTGCTGAGGGGTTCCCCGGACCTGTTGGTTACACGGACCAATACTGTCAGGCTGTCGTTATCTGCGGAATATGAAATGTAGTCCAGACTTACATTTGTGAGCTCTGAGGCCAATGATTCCACTCTGACATTCAAGTCTCCGGAATTCACCGGACTATCGGTAAAAAATACGACTTCGTAACTGCTGTCCTCATATTGGTCTACTATGGACCTGACCAGAGAGATAGAATCATTTATATCCCCGTAGGAATTGCAGGGCTTTATGCCCTTGATCCTCCTCTCCGCTTCTCCCTTATCTGCAGTCTTACCTATTTCTATCCTTGGGCTTCTTTCCACTGTTAAAAGAGAAATGTTTGTCCTTGCACCTGATCGATTGATGATTTCCGCAGCCTGTTGCTTGGCTTTTTCGAGTCTTGTGCTTCCTTCGTATTTTGCGTTCATGCTTCCGGTATTGTCAATGACTATTATAAGATTGGAATACATGCCTCCTCCGACATTAATATATGGGTCGGAAAGCGCAGATACCAGAACAAAAATGGACAGCAGCTGCAGCAAAAGAAGCAGGCTTTTCTTCAGCTTCTGCCAGGGAGTATTTACTTCAATATCCTTAAGGACTTGCTGCCATAGATAAATGCTTCCTACTTGCCGTTCCTCGAATTTCTGCTTCAATATGTACATCAGCACTATCACGGGCAAAAATGACAAGAACCACAATGCCCAAGGCGAAAGCAGCCTCATATTATCACATCCTCAGTTACATTTTGCGCAAAGCCCGGCTGCAAAGAAAGCCTGCTTTTCTTCATAAATTTTGCAATCAAAGGGTTTTCCCATTCTTAATACAATATCCCGGCTTTTGCGAATTCCCCGAAAATCACTTTCTCTATAGAGTCTGCAGAGGAGACCTGTATGTATGATGCTCCCATTTTATTGCAGAATTCCTTTATTCCATTTACAAACGCTTTCAGTTCTTTATCATATTGCTTTAACAAAACCGGTGAAAACTGAATGTCCCTTGCCTCGTCGGTCTCGCTGTCCAACAGCCTTATCTGCCCTTCCATCTCAGGGGAAAGCTCCTCAGGGGCCAAAACATGCACCAATATGACATGCTGCTTTTTGAACATCATATATTTCACTGCATTTTCAATGCCTCCGGGAGTAAAAAAATCAGAAAATATAATCGACACTCCGCTGCCTCTAAATTCTTTCATTTTTATACAAGTGCTTAAATCCGTCGTTCCCTTAAAATGAATTCTTTCTAAAAAATCGGCGCAGTGACTGAACATCCCGCTGCCGTTCAAAGCCGGCGATTGCTTTATGAGTGTTCCTGAAAGGCTGTTAAGGCATACTCTGTCAAGATTGTTCAATGACAGATATGCAAATACCCCTGACAGCTTTATAGCCATCAAGGACTTTTTGGGTTCTCCGTAATACATGGAGCTGCTGCTGTCTATAAATATATTTACTATTGCTTCCCGCTCTTCCATGAAAAGCTTGACAAAAGGTTTGTCAAACCTGCCATAGGCATTCCAGTCTATCCTCCGGAAATCATCTCCCGGCGAATATTCCCTGAAATCCGAAAATTCCACAGAGCTGCCCTTGCTTCGTGACTTCCTGTTTCCGCTTGAACCTGTATTCATCATCATTCTTACATTGATTACTATATTATCAAGCCTTTTTAAGAACTCCGCATCAAAAACCCTTTCACCCAAACCACAACACCTGCTATCCTTTCGATATTACTTCAAGCAGTTCCGCAATCAGCCCATCTGCAGTCACACCGTCAGCCGCCGCATCAAAATTAAGGAAGAACCTGTGGCGGAGCGATGGATATGCCACATAATTTATGTCCCCAAAGGATACATTATATCTTCCCTCCATAAGGGCCCTTGCTTTTGAAGCGGTTATCAGGGCCTGAGCAGCCCTTGGACTGGCTCCGAACCGGACATATTTTTTTGTGCTCTCCGGTGACTCGCCCTTTTCGGGGTGTGTACCCATAACAATCCTAAGGGCATATTCCTGCACAGGTCCTGCTATTGGAACCTCTCTCACGATTTTTCTCATTTCCAGTATTGAAGGGCCGTCTATGACTTTGTTAAGCTCTATAGATCTATTGGAAGTAGTAATATCAACAATACCCCTCATTTCGTCAATGGTGGGAAATTTAACGTTCAGCTTAAAAAGGAACCTGTCCATCTGCGCTTCAGGAAGCGGATAAGTGCCCTCCATCTCTATTGGATTCTGTGTTGCAAGAACCATAAATGGGCCCGGAAGACTGTAAGTCGTCTTCCCCACTGTTACCGTCTGCTCCTGCATGGCCTCTAATAGGGCCGACTGTGTTTTTGGGGTGGCTCTGTTAATTTCATCAGCCAAAACAATATTGGCAAATACAGGGCCCTTTTGAAATTCAAATCTGCTGCTTCCGTTTTCATCCTTTACAATAATGTTTGTCCCCATTACATCTGCCGGCATAAGGTCGGGAGTAAACTGTATCCTGGAAAATGACAGGTCCGTGACTTTTGCAAGGGTCTTAACAAGCTGAGTTTTCCCAAGCCCCGGGACACCCTCAAGCAGTACATTCCCCCCTGTCATTATAGAAATCAGCACCTGCTTTATTATATCTCTCTGACCTACTATTGCCTTTCCAATTTCCCCTTCAACCTTTTTAACGGCATCAATGATTTCCCTTATCTCCTTTTCGCTTATTTCCATATTTTCCTCCTATTCTTCCAATGAAACAAAATATTCCTTTATCATATCCTTCATTCCGGGAGGGATATCAGAGGTGCTCATGCCTTCCATAGCCCTATCCTTATACTGCCCTGCAACTTGATTGTACGGGACCGAGTTCCCCCTCACCGTAAGTCCTTTATTATCAATTATCTGCTCAACAGTTCCCCCTTTGCCTTTCTTTCCGCTTAGGTTTGACGCCTCCCCTTCTCCTCCGAGGGTATCCGGGGTAAATATCTTCTCATACTCTCCGTCTTTTTTTGTAGAGCCACCTTTTTTGCCTATTCCTGAAGTTCCGGGGGTTACAGGGGTCTGGTTCTCATTTCCCTGATCGGTACCGCTGCCCGCTCCGCTTCCCTGACCATTACCCTGTCTATTGCCCTGTCCAGTTCCTTGGCCATTGCCCTGACCGTTCTCACTCTGCTGATTCCCTTGGCCTTGTGCTTCGCTGCTCCCCTGGCCGTTGTCCTGCCCCTGGTGCCCAGCCGCTTCTCCCCCTGTATTTGCACTGCCCAGTTCTTTTATAAGCTCAGAAATTGCGGCTCTTATGTTTTCGTTTCCCATAAGCTCAGATATGCCTTGGTCCAGTTCCCCAAGCTCACCTGAAATATCTCCCAGCTCTCCGGAAGCCAGTTTTTTTGACAATTCTGAAAAGGCCCTTCCCAATTCCGGATTGTTCTTTATCTCCCGGGCCAGCTGGGAAAGCTTCTCCGCAAGCTTCTGCTTTTCTTCGGGGGAAAGCTGCCTTAATGTCTCTGCCATTTTCTTTATACTGTCTCTAAATGCTTTTTCGTCACCTTTTTTTATCATATCCGCAAGGGCCTTTGTCGTTTCATTTTTTGATAAGATATCGATTATTTTATTCATATTTTCACCGGGATCATATTTGTCCCTTATATATTCCATCTTTTTTTCCGCTCTGCCCAATGCTTTGTTGATGTCCTTCACGTCCCTGGCTTCTTTGAGCTCTTTTTTCAGCTCCAAAAGCTTCTGTTCAAGCTCTTTTTTCTGTTCCTCAGAAAGATTGGGGTTGCTTTTGACCTTTTCTGCCAGCCTGTCAGCATTTTTTTGCTGTTTGGCAATTTCAGTCTTTATTTTGTGGAGCTCCTCCGCCTTCTCTGTCATTGGATTCGGAACAAAACCGGAAAACAGCAAAATAATAGAAAGTATTATGCATATCGTTAAATATTTTTTGTTAGGCCTTATAGGCATTATTTTTCTTAATTCCGTGCCCTTCAGATGTTTCAGGGCATCGTTTTTTTCAAGCATTGCAAAAGCAGAATAATCTCCTGCAAGCTCAAGGGCTGTCACAGTTCTTTCCTCCAGACCGGAAGAATCTGCAGCCAAGGCTGCGCAGGTGTCCCTGGGGGTCCTGAAGGCAGAATACAAAAACCCACAGGATGCTGCTGCAGCTGTTATATAAAATATTTTGACATACACATTATAAAGCGGGATAAACCATGCTGCCGCAGCTATAAGGATCCCAAGTAAAAGGGCGGCCGCAGTCCCAAGAATCATGCTGTTGATAATCAATGCAGCATGGATCCTGTCCCTGACGCTTCTTATTATTCTCAACAGTTCCTTATCAAGGGCGTTCATTGATTCCACATCCTTATCTTGGTTTTCTCCTGAACCTTAGGCCTCTGAATATGCCTTTCCCGGCAGGGTTTAGTCTTATAGCCGACAATGTCAGCATCACCGCGGAAAAAATAACGTTAAAAATCATGTTCCCAATCCATGGGTCTATTGATTTTGGCATATTACTTGACATGAAAAGGCCCGGAAGGATACGAACTCCCCCTTCCAAATATCCAAACTGCCCTGCAAGCAGAGAAGCAAAACCTACCAGGGGACTTGTATAGAACAAAGGTAAAAATCCTTTATAATCCGTTTGATATATGATCTCCAAATAAAACACCCCTATTGATAGGGTCCCAAAAATCAGAAATGCTAACGTTCCGTATGTCAAAACCGTCGCCGCCGTTGTCTTCCTGAGGCAGGCAGAGAAAAATATTCCTATGCTTCCCACGGCAATTGCCGTTACAATGTAGAAGCCAAAAAGCTGCAGTACTTCTTCAATGGATATTCCGCCAAACATAAAAACCGCAGAAAAGAGCGGAAGTGAAGATATAATGAGCAGCAGGGTCTGACCTATGGAAGCAAAAAGCTTCCCTGTTATTATTGATATAGGTCTCAGGCTTGTGCAAAGGAGCAAATCGAGAGTCTGTTTTTCCCTCTCCCCCGATATTGCGCCAGCAGTAAGTGCCGGAACAATAAACAATATAAGTATGAACTGTATTATTGCCAGTCCGGTATAGGAGCCTATTGAAACCTGAGGGTCTATAGTTGAACTGTAAGGGTTCATAAATGTGTTATACATTATGAAAAGTGCTACCAATGAAAGTGTAAGCAGATATGCCGCAATTATTCCCGCAGCTTTCCATCCCCTCATTCTTACCTTTAATTCCTTTAATAATACAGGGTTTATATTCATTGCTCATCGTCCCCCTTTGTCACTTTCATAAATACATCCTCCAAATTCCCGTTAAGCTGTGCAAAGGATACAACAGGGATCCCATTGTTTACCAGAGAAAACAGCACTCTGCTCATCTCTTCGTCTCCCCCGTCAAAACCGGCCTTTACGGTATTGCCATCACAAACCAGTTTATCGATAAAAGGGTACTCCCTCAGAAGCATCAATGCATCTTCCAGCCTGTCCCTGACCTTAAGC